>CAIVOW010000177.1 GCA_903907665.1 uncultured Actinomycetes bacterium
TGAATTAATCTGAATTAATCCGACTTTCAACTACTCTTTTGACTTTCCTGATTCTGCAGGATTCTGCAGGATTCTCAGAGGCCACAGGTTTTTCGGGTTATTCGGGTTATTCGGGGCAACTCCTCGGCCATAATGCAATGACCAAAAATGAGAGCTGGGAATTACCAATAAAAAAGCGAAGTCCCCGGGCGCACGATTCTTTATTTGCCTTCCCCTTGCAAATAATGAACGGTTATCCGAGGACTTCGTGTGCTCAACTTACGAGAATAAACATTGAGAATCAAATGTAAATGTCACTATCTGAGAGGAAAAAGAGCAAATAAATCGTGTTGAAAGGGGCGATGTCTTTGCAATCACCCCTTGGTGGATTTACCGTTCTACTCGCAAAGTGATAATCGCTGATGTCTACGGGCGTCAGTCGGTTTGAGCACGAGTGAGCAGAAATCATTAGAGTCCTGTTGATAAGGATGTGGAGAAAACGGGGATAACTCACGATGTCGGTGGATAACTCGCAAGCGGCTTTCAACAGTGAGCCCTCGTCCCACAGGCAGCCTGATTTATATGTTCAAGAATTAATTTTCGGAGATATCTTCGACGGCGTGGCCCAGAAATTAGAGCAGAAGCGAGCGCCCAAAGCGCTTCAGGCAGTTAAACCATCAAACCTTCCAGACTTTCGAGTTATCAGGAGCGCAAGGCGCAAGCGGGGAATCTCAGCGATCCGGCAAAACGGCATCATTGAGATTCACATTCCAGATCGAATGACACGCAAGCAGGAGCGAGAGCTCATCCCTGAAATGATTGGGGCGGTTCTGCGCAGAGAGGCTCGGGGTAAGCGAGGAAATCAAGCGTTAGAAGTCATGGCCCTTAAACTGCTTGCCGATTACTTGCCGGATTTTGATGAAAGGCCAGCTTCGATTACCTGGCGCTCCATGAGGGAGAGATGGGGATCCTGCACAACCGTGGATCGAACCATTCGTATATCTGATCGCCTCAATGGAGCTCCTGAGTACGTGCTTTCCTGCGTTCTCTTTCACGAGCTGATCCACCTACGCGTGGCAGACCACAGTGAAGCTTTTTACGAACTCTTAGCCAGGTATCCAGATTTGGTACGGGCAGAATCATGGCTCGAAGGTTTTGAAGCGGGAATTCAAATAACGCCAGATTCTCCAATCCTGGCCTAACTTGCTGCTACTGGCTAATACTGGCTAATACTGGCTCTAGAGCTTCTTTGGGTTGGTTTTGAGCCTGCTTTAGCCCTCAGAGCGCGCCGAATAGCACTTGGCAGCGCCAGATAAGACCAGACACCAGAATCTTTACCCACAAAGTAGCGGTGATATCCCCCTGTTGAGCGTGAGGGGGCTGTAATCTCTACGCATACGCACGCTCAGGTCGGGAGGCTCCCGGCTACGGCCTTACAAGGTTACTTGTGAGACATTTCTGGCAAGACATAGTGTCTTTCAGGAAAAGAGCGTCGCGGTGATTGGAGGAGCAATATGGCTGAGGAATATAAAGGTGAGGCTTACTGCGTTAAGTGCAAAGAGAAGCGTGCCTTCGAAGGTCACGTTAAAGTGTCAGATTCCGGTCGTCGTATGGCGCAAGGTATCTGCCCTGTATGCGGCACAAAAGTAAACCGTATTTTGGGTAAGGCTTAAATCTTTCCCACGCAGGCCTAAGAGCCTCGATAAATCAAAGACCGCAGCTTCATTGTTTGAGCAATCAAATGGAGGAGTTGCGGTTTTTTTATTTCCGCCCGGTATAGAGAAGCCTGTGCAATCCCCAGTTTCGCGATTATCTCGGGCAGAAAAATAGAAATCCCATAACACTCTGCGAGTGCCTGACACCCAAAGCAAAATATCTACATCGACTGAACAATTCCCTCTACTCAAACCTGGATTAGTTGTTGCTTTTTTAAACCCCAATGAGTTCTACATTGGTGATGGCAGCGATGGGATCTACATACCAGCCCTTCCGTATCTCTCCATTGTCCGAGAGTGCAATGGTTCTCAATCCACTCGTAGCATCGCACTAATCTGCGGGGTTACTTTAGAGATCGCGAATTCATTTCTCCAAGAGTTGAAATCTCATAACTATCTTGAAATGCGCTCGCTACCACCGGCCCCCGTAGGACTAGATGAGCTCACTAATCACTACCGCGAGCGGCTGAAACCTGAGTATGACCTCTTTACGTGGAGAGACTCAACATCAGATGGTGGAGTGAGTGAAATTTCTTCACGCAAAACTTTTGCCATCACAATTTTTGGCGAGAATCGGTTAGCTCGAGCGTTACTGGCAACACTTCAAGCTAGCGGATTTAGTCAAAGTTGGATCACCTCACCTTCTGGGCAACCTCACCAGCGAATAACGGCGAAAGATATTTGTGGGATCACTACCCGGCCATTAGATATAGGGCGAAAGCAGAGCGAATTTCATAAATCACTTATTTTAGGCGCTCAATTGAGCCACATTGAAGATAAACCTGCGCCGCAGATTCGACTGATTATCTCCACCTCAGAAGTGGAAGCCGATACAGTTCAAAATTGGATGAGGGATGGGATTCCTCATATTCACATTTCGCAATCCGCGGCCCACTCAGTAGAGGTTGGTCCGCTCATACTTCCAGGCGTGCGAGCTTGTCTTAATTGCATACAACTCCACCGCCGCGATCATCTGCCACCCTTCATTACACGTGCAACGCTTGAAGCGCGCGCCGGGCAGGGGCCAAAAGAACTTACCGCTTCGTCCATAACTTTAATTGCCGGCGTATTAACACCTTATATCTGCGAATTTGCAGCACGTGGCAGCACATCCTTAATAGGCAACTCCATCACGGTAGATTTACTTGAACCGCTTCATCGCATGCGTTATCACCATTGGAACGTTCATCCTGAATGTGGATGTAGTTCCATTATGACGAGCCCAGCTAGAAATCAAGTATTCACTTAAGTTAGCTAGCAAGAGCTTCATCCAGATTGCTTAGGTCAGAATCTACTTCAGCTGTGGAGGCTGGCGTACCTACTAGCGCTACTGCTGCTACAGCAGGTACTGCCGCTACAGCAGGCAACAAACGTGGTCGCCCGACTGTGCGTTTTTGCGCAACGACAACACCATTGTCGAATAATTCTCCGCCCCATACTCCGCACGGCTCGCTACGAGAGAGCGCGCCAGCTAAACAAGCAGATTTCATTGGACAACCACCGCACGCACTTTTAGCCCGTGCAATTATCGCTGTATCTTCGGCGAAAAACATTTCGGGATCAAGTGTGTGGCAGGGTAAATCAAAGGCTCCCACTTCACCTTCTAACGAAGTTACGTCACGAAGACCTATTAATTCGCTATCAGCCCACCCTGGGACCAATAACTCGCTCAGGAGAACTCCCATTGTTCTCACTTCCTTTCTCTCTATTCAACTAGTTCGATTCTTTTTGATTGAGTGGATTTATTGCTTAGAAAAAGCAAAAGGACCGCCATCCGATTGGATGAGCGGCCCTGGTAGGGATTGATATCGGGTTATCCGATACTCCCCCAGGTTCCGCTCGATCCATAGCCTGCAAACTTGGCATTAGTTGCAAAGGTTGCATACTTGGCGTGAGCGTGTGTTGTTGGATGCCAGCTCGAAGTTACAGCTGTGCGAGATGAGATAACGCTTGCAGAGGCACCACGAAAAGACGCAGGTGTTGCTGCGCCAGATGTTGCAAGAATTTCAAAGGTCATAACGTCTGTTGAATTCAACATGTGTTACTCCTTTTCTTCTGCTCGTAGCGTTTGCTCATTCACGGTACTTACCGTGAACCTCAAGGGTACGGGGTTGCCTTCAGCCCGCGCAACTCAATTAAATTGAGGCTAAGAATTGGCTGGGATTTGCCACATAACTCAAGTGCAGCTGCTTCTTGGCCCGCGTAAGACCCACATAAAACAGGCGTCGCTCCTCTTCCACCTCGGCCGCGCCTCTAATGGTCGAAAGTGGCAACGTTCCATCATTCACACCAACGAGAAAGACGTGATCCCACTCAAGGCCTTTGGCTGCATGTAAGGTCGCGAGCACAACGCCAGGCAGAGTTGGCGGATTGTTCTGCTCAGCACGATCTTCAAGTTCACGTAGAAATTGGCGCAGCGAGTTTGCTCCGTTGCTCTTGAGTTCTAGCCCAAGATTTAGGAACGCGTGAACATAATCTGCCTTCCCAAATGGCGTTAACACCGATTCAAGGTCTCTAAACCAATCATCAGAGGGTAGGACGGATGCTTGCCGAACAACTTTCATCGCATCACGTACATCAACTCGATCAAAAAAACGATCCGAATTCTTTACTTGTGAGGCAATTGCGCGCTTGGCTAATTCACTTTCAAAAATCTCAAGTTGGGAATTCATACGAGCTAATATTGCAATTTCTAGTTTTTCATTTCTTTGCAGAATAGTGTCAATACTTTCGGCAACAGAACGTGCTTCATCTAGCGCAGAAGTATATTGCTGTAACGTAAATTGCTCGCCTGATTCGTTCATTGAAACAAGTTCCTGATGTTGCTGATCCTGATAAGTTCCTGCTTGACGAAGTACTTTATTTGCAGCGCGGATTATTTCGGGGGTCGATCTATATCCACGACTGAGCCGAATTACCTTAGCTTGTGGGAATCTCTTCGTAAAAGAGAGCAGGAAAGTTGATGAGGCGCCAGCAAATGAATAAATCGTCTGCGCAGAATCACCCACAACACATAACTCTTCACGATTTCCGAGCCATAAGTTTAAAAGTCGTTGTTGAAGCGGTGAGACATCCTGATATTCATCAACAGTGAAGTAGCGATATTGATCTCGTACCCGCTCGCGAACTGCACGATCCTCCTCCATCATGCCGACGGTGAGAAGTAAAACATCTTCAAAATCAATAATTCTTTCTTGCTTTTTCGTTGCTTCATACTGCTCATAGACTTTTGCTATTTCTGCAAGGTTTTCTTTATTGCTTCTTCCATTTGGCATCATCAAAGTTCGAGAAGCAGCGATGGCTTCTTCTACATAAAAATGTGGGGCAATCTCCATAGATTTAGCCCACTCAATTTCCGCAGAGATATCGCGCAACATTTGCGATCCCTGCATCAAATACGTATCGGTTGCATTTATAGATGCTGCCAATAACGGTGCTTTTGTAGTAAGAAGTCGAGGAAATTGGCCACCCAATGAGTGAGGCCAAAAAAACATTAGCTGCCGCAGGGCAGCTGAATGAAATGTCCGTGCAGATGCATTTGGAACTCCAAGTTGGCGAAGCCGAGCGCGCATTTCACCTGCTGCTCTGGCAGTAAATGTGAGTGCAAGCGTCTTTGCCGGATCTGCAACACCAGAAGCAACTGCGTAAGCAATGCGATGTGTTATGACCCGAGTCTTACCCGTACCGGCACCAGCAATGACACAGAGCGGTCCGCGGATAGTTGTAACTGCTTCTCTTTGCTCGGCGTCCAGTCCCTCAAGAATCTGGTCTGGATTTAGCGCCACTGAAATACCTTCACGCTATCTCCAGGTCTCGGGGCTGTCCAACGGAGGGCGCTTCACGCCATCTGCAATGTACCAAGCCTCAATCATCGCCCGAGATACGGAGAGTCCTGGTGGTAATAGAAGAGTTTCATTTTTCAGTTCCTGGATGATGGAATCTCGATCTAGCCATTTGAGATCAACGATTTCAGCGCCATCTGGCTTTGCATTCTGAGGATCTTCAATAATGGCAGTAAACGCAATCATGAGAGAAGCCGGAAATGGCCACGGCTGTGACCCAACATATTCGATGGAATGAACCAGAACATTTGATTCTTCTTTAACCTCGCGGACAACTGCCGCCTCAAATGATTCACCGGGCTCCACGAAACCTGCAAAGGTTGAGAATCGATGCTCTGGCCAGACCTGCTGCCGCCCAAGAAGAAGTCGGTCGTTCACGTCGCGAATTAAAACGATAATTGCAGGATCGGTCCGAGGATAATGTTCAGATTCGCAGGCCAAACATCGTCGTACCGAACCACCAAGTGTTGGCGAAGTTTCACCACCGCACAATGAGCATCGTGGATGGCGCTTATGCCATAGCGCTAAGGATTGACCGTGGACGGCTAGCGAAATATGGTCATCGCTCAAATGGGCTTCGCGAAGTAGAAGATAACTTTCCTCGGGGGCAAATAATGTGGATGAATGAAGAAGAAAATAAGGAAGATCGTTTGTATCTACTCCAAGGAAATATTTTTCACCAGCACTCTGATTCTCAGAAGAAATTTGATTAGCAGTGAGAAAAATGAGGCCATTTTCATCTGTCAGAAATTTCTCTCCATTGAAATGTGCGATTTTCGCACTCGCCCACAATTCATCTAGTTTCTCTTGATCGGCACGAAAGTGCGCTGCTCTATCTAGCCCACCCTTTGCTAAGGGTAAATTGAGAGGAAAATTCAGCGCAGCGACCATGGGGCGACCTTACTAGACCAAGCTACGCTCATTCCATGGGGTTTATGAGGTGGAAGAAGTCATGAGGGCTGTAATGAGAGCGATGCCATGAAGATTATTTCGTGGAATGCGTTAAACGGGATGGCTATTCCTCCTGTCCAGGATGACAGTTTCCAAGCGGCACAAACCCGCCTTGTGGCGTCAATTCAGAAGTTAGATGTTGATGTACTTGGCCTGCAGGAAATCGACCATAAGCAAGATCGATCTTTTCATATCCATCATATTCAAGAAGTTGCTCAGGCCATGCAAACTCAGCATTGGGCTCTAGCTCCAACAATCATTGGTACCCCTGGGTTGAAATGGCATGCGGTTGATGATGAAGAATCAAAAATTATTTCAAATAATGGAACCGAACTCTCTGAAGCTGCATATGGAATTGGACTTATTTCACGAATAGGCGTCAAGGGATGGCATCGAATTGAACTCGGTAGATCGCGGATCGGATTACCACTACCTGTCCCAAGTAAGCGTGGCATGAGGTTGATCTACGTTCGCGACGAACCTCGAATAGCATTAGTCGCAGAATTAGAAAATGGCTTTACCGTTGCCGTCACACATCTTTCTTTTGTTCCAATTGTTAATTTTTTGCAACTCAAGAAATTACAACGAAAACTTAAAAACATTCCAGGAATTCCAATAATTATTGGGGACTTAAATTTGCCGTGGAATTTACCCCAGCAAGGTGGTTGGAAATCACTTTCTACCAAACTCACATATCCATCCTGGTCCCCAAAAATTCAATTTGATTACATACTAATGCGCGCAAATGACTTAATAAATGTAGTAGTCGAGCCACTCTTAATTAAGGAACTTGGAGTAAGTGATCATGTACCTATTGGTGTGGAGATCAATGCAAATCAATAGCTGAAATCAGCGCCTTAATTCCGTCTACATCAAGGATATCTGCAGGGCGGATTGTTAGATTCGCTGGAATGTAGTGAAAAGCTGCGCTGATATTTTCAAGTGGGATGCTGTGAAGCTTGGAATAAGCCAGCCGGTACATCGCCAATTGGATGGCAGCGTCGGCTAAATCTGTTCCTGATTTCTCCTTTCCAGTTTTCCAATCAACGACCTCATACTTACCTTCAGCGATTCGATAAACAGCATCGATTCGTCCGCGCAGAAGAATTCCTTCGATAACCGTTTCAAATCCCTCTTCCACGCTGACTGGCTGGCGATTCGACCATTCACTTTCCAGCCAAGCGTTCTGTAATTTTTGGAGCGCTGGAGAACTTTTCTCTTCATCGAAATGTTCTGACTCTGACAAATCGCCAGTTCCGAATATTCCATCGTTTAGAAATTCGTCATCAAAAAGGACGCTCTGCTCAAAGTGCCGCTCAATCCACGTGTGAAATTCAGTACCTTGCCTTGCAACATGTGGCGTATGCATCGGCATTGGACGCCTGATATTGAGAGCCAACTCTGCTGGATCTGATTTTAGGCGAATGAGCGTGGAGACCGACAGGCGCTTAGGTAAGACGACTTCGGTAACCACTGAATATCGTCGGCGTTCTAAAATCAATGCAACAGCATCACGCAGAAGTGCTTCCTGCACATCACCATTAGCCAATATTTCTTCATACTTCTTTTCGGACGCTTTTTTCACAAGCTCTGCTGATTGAAGAATGGCAGCACTCCGCTTTGGAGCAAGTGGCCACGTTGCACTCTTCTTGGTAACAAGGTTGGGATTTTCTAAAATATCTTCAGTTATCTCAGAGACCACTCTTTCGGGATACCTGGCCAAAATGAAATCTTTCATCCAGGTAAATATTTCACTTTCTGGGTTCGCAGTCTTGCCATCGCCATACACCGCGCTACTTCCAAAAAGGTGAGACTTGGCTCGTGTAAATGCAACATAGGCTAAGCGCAATTCTTCCTCGCGCTTCTTACGCTTCCAACGACTCTCGAATTCTTTGAGTTCCTTACCGGTCGCAGCGAAAGTAGGATTGCTTGGGAATACGAAATCATCAACATCCATCGAGTCCTTACGAAGCTCAAGTGGGATTGAACCTGAACTCTTCAGCCAACTATCAGATCCTCTGCCAGAATTTGGAAAATTCTTTTCATTTAAACCAGGTACTGCAACGGCATCCCATTCGGCGCCCTTAGAAGTATGAATTGTGAGAATTTGAATCGCTTCATTCGAGACCGTGACAGTTGCTGGCTTAAGTCCACCCTCCTGAGTTTCTGCCACATCTAGCCAACGCAAAAATGATGAGAGCGTTCCGCCATTGCGTTGGAACGAAGAGGCTTCATCGAGAAACGCATCGATATGTCTTCGACCAGTTTGCCAACCATCTCGGACAAGAAGTTCAGTATCTAGGCGCAGGAATCGTTCGACTTCGGTAATGATGTCAGTGAGCGACCCTCCGAGTGAGCGCCTCAAAGCAGCAAGTTCGAGTGAAAATTCCTTTAAACGCTTAAGCCCTTCAGTAGTGAAGTAAGAGCTTTCTGCACGGCTAATTTCATTTATCTCATCTAGTGCTTCAATAATTGATCCCACTGGCAGATCATCGGCTTCTAAAATATCTATATTGCCGTTTTCTAGAGCGCTTTCCAAAGTCTTACTTCTGGAATCATTTAACTCTTTTGCTCTGTCGCGAGCAAATCGACCTAGCCCTGCTAAATCTTTTGGACCAAGAGCAACGCGTGGTCCCACGAGTAACCGCGCTAGGGCTGTTCCATGATCGGGAAATGTTACAGAGCGAAGGACAGCAATAATGTCTGCAATTTCTGGCACATGAATGAGACCTCCGAGTCCAACTACCTCAGTTGGAAGGCCGCGATCGCGTAAGGCATTCTCAATCTCAGTTATGTAGCTCTTGGTTCGAACAAGCACAGCACATGTTGGTCGGCTTTCCACTGGGTATGGCTTGCCGGTCTCATCAATCCATAGCTTTTCAAAAAAATCAGCAATTCCTTCAGCCTCATCTTGGCGAGTTACATACCTTCCAGCAAAAACTTCACCATCACCTGCCCCAGCTCTGAGTGAAAGTTTTCGAACCGAAGTCCGAGAACTATTTCCTTGTGACTCATTTATTGCTGCAGCATGGTGATCAATAATTAAGTTTGCAAAATCTAGAATCTCACGATCATTTCTCCAGGTTGTGAGCAAATTAAATTCCGCACAACTTGTACCGCGCTCTGCAAATCTCTTATTAAAATCTCCCAGAGTTTGGGCAGCAGCCCCGCGCCAACCATAAATTGACTGGTGAGGGTCTCCAACTGCGGTAACGCTATGTCCTGAATTACCAAAGAGATTTGAGAGGAATCGAACCTGACTGAAGGAAGTGTCTTGATACTCGTCAAGCAAAACAACTTTGTAGCGAGCAGATTCACGCACAGACATCTCTTCAACGTCTTCTGATAAGCGAGCCGCTAACGCCATATGATCATCAAAAGTGAGAGTTCCATTGCTCTTTCGGTATTCATCGGCGTCTCGCACCATTCGCAGAATTGTGATGCGTTCTTTCAAAATTGTGATTGCCTCTCGAACTTCCTTATTAGATCGGCCTGTAATTGCTTCAAAATCAGCCAGTTTTGCCCTATCAAGTAGTTCTACTTCTTGGATGGTGAGATTATGTTCAGCTATTTGCGAGGAAAGTGACATGACATTTTCAACTATTGTTTTAGGAGAGCGGGTAATTGGAAATTCAACGTCACCTTCACGCGTGACTATTTGATGTGTCAATTGCCAGGCGGCAGCTTCACCAATTGGCTCAACTGAAGAGTCAATCCCAAGCAGAATCCCATACTCATTTAACGCGCGTCCTGCATATGAATGATAGGTAGAAACTTCCACAGAAATATCTGGAGTCTCACCAGTATCTGAATCCAACGGAAGTAACCCAGCTTTTCGTAATTGACGAAGGCGTTTTCGAATACGCTGAGAAAGCTCACCCGCGGCTTTTCGAGTAAAAGTCAATCCTAGAATTTCATTTGGAGCCACTACTCCATTAGCTACCAACCATAAAACTCGCTGACTCATCGTCTCAGTTTTGCCAGAACCAGCTCCTGCAATAATTACTGCTGGACCCCAGTGTTTTGATTCGATAATTGCCCGTTGCTCATCAGTTGGCAAAATAAGTTTGCCACTCAATGAAGCTAAGGCTTCTGCGATTTGAACTGAACTTATCTCCTTGCGCAATTCGATGGTTCCATTCACAATCTGAGCGTTAGTAGTCATTATTCAATCACGCTCCTTCCATGTGCTTGCAATGGGCAGATGGATTTAAGTGAACACGTTCGACAATTTTTATTAATTGTTGCGATGAATTGATGAGAGCCCATTTCTTCAGCGGCGCTAGCAATCTCATTGGCTACTAAATCAGCATCAATGGTTGGTTGTGTGCGAAGTGCAGCATCTACCCGATCGCCACCGACGAATAAAAGTTCAGCCCCTCCAGACTCCGTAATCTCGCTAACTCCCGAGAAACCACCTTTTATAATCGCGAGTTGATAAGCGGCAAGCTGTTTATGTTCTGTGGCATCTTTAGCAGAAACTGCCGTAGCGCCCGTTTTGAGATCAACAACATGTAATGTTTGGCCATCACTTTCTAGGCGATCAACGCTGCCGCTTAAAATTCCTCGCCCTACTTCTACCTTGAATTTCTCTTCAACAGCGATAATTTCCCGGCGATTTAGACGGTGCCACTCAAAAAAACGTTCCAACATTAAGCGAGCCTCACCGAGTTGAGCATCCTTAAACCAACCAACGTTTTGATCAACAATTGACCACGAGGCAGTTAACTTTGCAATTGCGCCATCTAGCGTGAGGGTCGAATCTTGCGCAGCCATGCGAGCAAGTGCGTGAATAGCGGTTCCTAGTAATTGAGCTGTGGAGTCGCCATCTCGGGCACCGCTCTTTTCCAAAAACCACTTCAAGCCACAATCTTCAAAACTTTGAAGGCCACTTGGCGAAACAAAGACAGATTCTTGTGGGTCAACAACTGGCCCATCGCTACTGAGAGGGCGCGCGCCAAGCCATGTTGCCGGATCAGCAGCAGTAAAACCTTCTGATGTAAGGCACGAAAGCAATGTCGCTGCAAAATCATCACTTCCTTTGCCTGATTCCAATGTACGGCGAAGTTCAGAAATGAGAGCTTGTGGTGTCAGGGCGCGTTCGGAAATCGCGTGATCGCCTTCATCTGCGGAGATTCCATATAGTTCCTCATATATTTCATCAAAAAATCGTGAAGGTTGGAGATCTTCGGCTTGCACGGCAGTTACCAGTAATTGCGAAGTCGCACGGGTGCGAGCGACGTTAAGTAGGCGACGTTCATCTTTTATTAATCCATAGGAAGCGCTCGCAGAAATCTCGCTGGGAGAACGTAACCCGGTGCGCTGGGCTTCAACCAATCTCTCACTTCCAAGGAGTGAACCGCGCTCCTTAAGATTAGGCCAAGCACCTTCCTGTACTCCAGCTAAGGCAACGAAATCCCATTCCAGCCCCTTAGCAGCGTGTACGGTTAAAAGTGAAACGACATTTTCCTTTTGAGCTTTAAAGAAGATGGCATCGCTAAGGATTCGTTCTTCAAAAAGTTGATCAATAAAAGTGGTAGCTCGAGCACCAGGTGCACGCTCACTAAATCTACGCGCTGCTTCAAATAGCTGAATAACCGAATCGATATCCCGATCTGCAAGCGCTCCTTTATTTCCACCACTCAACGCTCGATCACGCCATAGGTTAGAAATCTTTACTCCGTTGTAATCCACAGAACCATCCCAGATTGCCCACAAAATATCGCTGACATCCCCACGAGCTGCTTTGCGTGTGGCAACTAGTAGATCACGCAACCTGGCGAATGGACGAAACTCTGAATCAACCTGAATTGTGGGATCTTCAATTAGTTGAAGCGCCATTTCGGTTGTAGTTTTTGAATCGCCATCTACTCGTTCTTTCGCTAGCTTTACGCGGATTTGCCTCAACTCAAGAGCATCGGCTCCACAAAACTCTGAAAGTAGAACAGACTCGATTCGCTCCCAATTATTGGGCGTTAATAAATGAGGACGCAGTGCGAAGTTTGCAATATCTAGGATGGGACGTACGGCGGGATTATCAGCCAAAGCAAGTGCACCAGCATCGACACTTAAAGGAATTCCGTTTTGGGCGAAAGCTCGTTGAATGGCGGCAACCTGAAGTCCGGGATTGCGAACGAGTACTGCCATCTTCGACCAGGGTAATCCTTCGTGAAGATAGGCGCGTTTCAAAGCATGCGCAATGTACTGCCCCGCTTCAGCGTGGCTAGCAAGTTTGACTGCTTCTTCCACTCGATTGTTGGCAATCCGGTGTTGCGTCTGAAGCGTGCGCTGCTCTGTGGTCTTATCGAGAATATACCTGTGCGCACTATCTGGATCTGCTCCGCGGAAGCGACCAACTGCAGAATCTGGATCAACAAAGAAAAGAGTGTCCTGGGGCGCAATTAACTCGAGTAATTCACGTTGGCTTTTATCGCTCTCTTGGAATTCATCGATAAGAATTGTTTTAAACGCACTCCGGTATTTTTCTAGGAGTACAGCATCTGATTTCAATCTATTGATTGCTTCAACAATGATTGCTGATGGATCAATTCGAATAACTGTTTCACCAACGCTCATACTCCGTAAATTCATCACTTCAGCGTATGAAGCCCAGAATTCTGCGGCGCCATCCCAATACGGCTCGTTCATCTCATGCGCCAAACGCTTCAAATCTGTCGGAGCCAAGCCAAGTTCAGTCCCGCGCAAAATTAAATCGCGCACTTCTCGGACAAATCCCTTTGTTGTTTTTGCTAGAGCTAAATCCGCGTGCCAGGTAGATTTATCAAAACCGCTATCGAGCATCTCGCTTATGAATGCATCTTGTTCTGCTCCAGAAACTAAAAGATAAATTGGATCATCGGGGGTAAGTTTTTCGTTAAGGATTGAGAAGGCCAGGGAGTGAAATGTTCTGGCTAATGGATTTGTAGCGGTCGATTTCGCCCCAATTGCAATCTCATCGCGAATGATTGAAGCGCTCTCACGGCCATAGGTGATGATTAAAACTGAATTAGGATCTTGACCCTCATCAATCCGCGATAATGCGCAACGAATGAGGGTGGAAGTTTTGCCAGTGCCAGCCTTGCCAAAAACGCCTAACGTTCCTCGGTATGCAGTTACTTCATCTTGCACTAAGTCGGGAGCGAAAATGGGCGCGACAAGTGCACGACGAACGAGCTTGAGATTGGCAGCCACGGGACTATCTAACCCAAAGCCGCCGACATTAGACCGACATTAGACCGACATGAGACCGGAATTAAACGGTGAGGTTGGACTTCTTTGCGCGAGCAGTGGCGCGTGCGCGCTCATTTCCATCAAGGGTTACCTTGCGGATACGAACAACAGCAGGGGTTACTTCAACGCACTCATCTTCACGACAGAACTCCAAAGCGCCTTCCATATTGAGCTTCTTTGGCGGAATCAAACGCTCTGATTCATCGGTACCAGAGGCACGCATGTTAGTGAGCTTCTTTTCTCGAACGCAGTTGACGTCCATATCTTCAGAGCGTGAATTCTCGCCAATGACCATGCCTTCGTAGACTTCATCACCTGGCTCAACGAAAATGCTTCCACGATCTTGGGTTCCATACAACGCATAGGAAGTAACTGTTCCCATTCGGTCTGAAACTAGTGAACCAGTTCCACGAGTACGGATATCGCCATGCCAAGCTTCGTAACCATCGAAGACGTGGTGGAGCAAACCAGTTCCACGAGTCTCTGTTAGAAACTCGGTACGGAAACCAATAAGTCCACGTGATGGAACGCGGTAATCAAGACGAATCCAGCCGGTGCCGTGATTAACCATCTGCTCCATACGACCTTTGCGAAGTGCCATCAATTGAGTAAGGACTCCGAGGTATTCCTCAGGCGCATCAACAGATAGGCGTTCCATTGGCTCGTGGACTTTGCCATCAATCTTCTTCAAAACTACTTGTGGCTTTCCGACAGTCAGTTCGAAACCTTCGCGCTTCATGATTTCAACAAGTACGGCAAGTTGAAGTTCACCGCGACCCTGAACTTCCCAGGTATCTGGGCGGTCAGTGTTGAGAACACGAAGTGAAACGTTTCCAACTAATTCTGCATCAAGCCGGTTCTTGACTTGGCGAGCAGTGAGCTTGGTTCCGCTCTTACCTGCAAGCGGTGATGTATTAATACCGATTGTCATAGAGATTGAAGGCTCATCAACAATAATCAGCGGAAGTGCGTGAGGATTTTCGGTATCCGCAAGCGTTTCGCCCAGTGTGATGGTTTCAATTCCTGCAACTGCGATGATGTCACCAGGATGGGCTTCAAGTGCTGGCACGCGATCAAGTGCTTCGGTAATGAGAAGTTCTGAAATCTTTACACGCTCGGTTGTTCCATCTGTCTTCATCCATGTGACTTGCTGACCCTTGCGGATTACACCTTCGCGAACGCGGCACAGTGCAAGGCGGCCAAGGAATGGAGATGAGTCTAGGTTGGTGACGTGAGCTTGCAGAGGTGCACCTTCATGATATTCAGGAGCCGGAATTGCAGAGAAGATCGTGTCAAAGAGAACGTCTAGGTTTTCTTCCTCAGGCATTCCACCATCTGCAGGACGAGTTAATGAAGCACGACCAGCTTTCGCTGATGCATACACAACTGGAAATTCAATCTGCTCTTCATTAGCGTCAAGATCCAAGAACAATTCATATGCTTCATCAACAACTTCAGCAATACGTGAATCTGGACGGTCAACTTTATTAATAAGCAAAATAACTGGAAGGTTCTTCTCGAGCGCTTTACGAAGTACAAATCGCGTCTGAGGAAGTGGGCCTTCAGATGCATCAACGAGCAAAATGACACCATCGACCATCTCAAGACCGCGCTCAACTTCGCCACCAAAATCTGCGTGACCTGGCGTATCAATGATGTTAACAATCGTATTTCCGCGCTTTACCGCAGTGTTCTTTGCAAGGATGGTAATTCCCTTTTCGCGTTCAAGATCCATTGAATCCATCATGCGCTCTTGGCCTTCATCCTGCTTCTTATAAGCAGCAAATGCGCCCGATTGCCACAGCATTGCGTCAACAAGCGTGGTCTTGCCATGATCCACGTGAGCAATAATCGCTACATTGCGAAGATCTTCGCGCTTCTTTAGTGGCAGGTCTTTTAGGTGTGGTTGCTGCTTCATGTGTATCAGTCGTCCTTCGTTAATTTGTGCTTTTTAGATTCATTAGATTCTTTAGATTCATTAGATGGATCAAACGTTGAATCGAAATTCAACGACATCTCCATCTTGCATGACGTAATCTTTGCCTTCCATGCGCACTTTTCCATGCGCACGTGCTTCGGTCATCGAACCTGCCGCGATTAAATCGCTGAAAGAGACAACTTCTGCCTTAATAAAACCTTTTTGAAAATCGGTATGAATGACACCAGCAGCCATTGGAGCGGTGTCCCCTTTATGAATAGTCCATGCGCGTGACTCTTTTGGACCTGCAGTTAGGTATGTCTGTAAGCCCAAAGTATCAAAACCAACTCGAGCTAACGTTGTCAGTCCTGGCTCTGTTAAACCGATTGCCTCCAGCAATTCCATAGCGTCTGCTTCATCAAGTTCGGAAAGTTCGGCTTCCGTCTTTGCATCTAAGAAAATTGCTTCCGATGGCGAAACTAGAGCTTGCAACTTTGCGCGAAGTTCGAGATCGCCAAGTTCTTGAGCATCAACATTAAACACATAAAGGAAGGGCTTGGTAGTCATTAACTGAAGTTCGGCAATCAAGGTTAAATCGATTTTTGAACCATAAAGGAGTTTTCCTTCATTAAGAATCAACGCAGCCTTCTTAACTTCCTCAAGGACTCCAGCTTTTTCTTTCTGGATGCGAGCTTCTTTTTCTAAACGTGGAATCGCCTTTTCAATCGTTTGAAGGTCAGCGAGCGCAAGTTCGGTATTGATCACTTCGATATCTGATGCTGGGTCAACGAAATCTGATGTGCGCTCACCTTCGCGCGTGACATTCTCATCGGCAAAGACGCGGATAACTTGACAGATAGCGTCGGTTTCGCGGATGTTGGCTAGGAATTTATTTCCAAGACCCGCACCTTCTGAGGCGCCCTTAACTATTCCGGCGATATCAACAAAGGAGACGACAGCTGGCAGCAACTTCTCAGACCCAAAGACTTCGGCAAGCTTGGCAAGGCGGCCATCTGGCACCCCTACAACGCCGACGTTCGGCTCGATCGTGGCGAAGGGGTAATTGGCGGCTAGAACATTGTTCTTGGTGAGGGCGTTAAAAAGGGTCGACTTACCCACGTTTGGCAGACCGACGATTCCAATTGAGAGGCTCACAGGGGCTTAAGGATACGGGGCTTTGTCAGTCCTTCCTGCCACGATACGGGTATGAGCAACCTTCCACTCCTATTCAGTGTCCTATTAAGCGTGCTGCTCGGACTCTTTGCAGGCGTAGCCATCGGCTATCTCTACGCCCGGGCACGCTCAGGCAATCTTTCTTCAGATATTGCAGCTGAAGTTGCCAAAAATAAAGTCCTCGCAGAACAGCTTGATGCGCTTCGCAAAGAAGAGAGTGAAAAAGTTCGTTTAGATCAATCTCTTCAAGCAGTAACCCAGACGATTTCAACTCTCTCAAAGCAAGCTCAAGAAGCCGAGCTCAAGCGCGTTGAAGGTGAATCTGTGATGCGCACACAGATTGAACAAATGCGCACCGGAAATGAAACGCTTCTTCGTGAAACAACACGGCTAGCTGGAGCACTTTCTAATTCACAAACTCGTGGAAAGTTTGGTGAAACACAACTAGAAATGATTCTAGAGAATTCTGGACTCATAGAAGGTGTCCACTTCTTTAAGCAAGATTATCGCTCAAAAGATGATTCAATTTCTAAGCCAGATATACGTATTGCAATACCAGGTGGATCTGAAATCTTTATCGACTCTAAATTTCCGTTTGATAGATTTCTTGAAGCTGTCGGTGAAAGTGATCCTGCCAGCCGTCGCGCCCTCATGGAGATGCATGCAAAGGATTTACTTGGCCATGTTAATTCTCTTGCTAAACGTGGATATCAGGAAGGATCAAATTCACCTGACTATGTAGTCCTCTTTGCACCTTTTGAATCTATTCTCTCCGAAGCGTTAGAAGTTGATCCCCAAATTCTTCATAAGTCCTTTGAAAAAGGCATAACCATAGCCACCCCAACGACGATGATGGCACTTCTTCGGACTGTGGCCTATGTATTCAATCAATCTGAAATGGCGCAGAATGCAACGGCAATCACTGAGCTAGCTGGATTATTATTAAAACGAATTGGCGCAGTGCATAATAAAATCGCTTCGCTCGGTAAATCCATTAAGACATCGGAACGAGCCTTTAACGACCTAGTCCAGAGCGCTGAGGAGAATATGCTTCGCCCGGCTCGCAAGATGCTTTCCTTAGGGGTTCCAGCCACAAATAAATTAAAGACAAATGAACAGTTGGATGATGAAGTTCGCGAAATTAAACCAAAACTTGCACTTATTAATAATATTAATGGTGATTTATTTGATGAGGACGATGAGGTAGACCTCGAGGAAAGTAATGAGGAGCTATTATGAGTAATGTGAGTAATGTGAGTGAACGTAAGAGTGCTAAACCAATAAAGAAACCCCTCAAAGGACCTGGCCTGAAGGCTCCCGGGGTAGTCCTTCTTCAGTTACTTCTGATACTTTTCTTTGAAACTTTAGAATATTCCTTTACAAAAGTTGGAATCTTCACCGGCGCTGCAATCCTGGTTGCTTTCGCTGGTGGCCTCATTCTTGGACGCAGAGGTACTGCTTTCTCCGCCGTGGTCACTCCCCCGCTTGCCTTTCTTTTCTCAACCTTACTTCTGATTGCAACAGTCGGTGGAACCGGATTGAGCATCACTCACATCGGACTTGATCTTGTCTCAACTTTGGGAGCTACGGCGCCATTTTTAGTGGCAGGTGCTGCCCTCAGTTGGATTTACTACTTTATTCAAGGCCGTAAAAAATAATTAAGATTTAGAGCTGTCCTGCTTCTTTCAATTCTTTACGAAGCTCCTGGGGTAAGGCAAAAGTTAGATTTTCCTCTATGGCAGTCACTGTTTCCACATCACCATATCCGCGAGCGGCAAGCCAATCCAATAACTCATCTACAAGAATTTCTGGAACTGATGCGCCACTTGAAACACCGATGCTCTCAACTCCAACTAACCACTCTTCGTTTACTTCAGTTGCAAAGTCTATGAGGTAAGCGTTTTTAGCCCCGTACTCTTTAGAAACTTCAACTAGACGAACAGAATTTGATGAATTTGTTGAACCTACGACAAGAACTAAATCTACTTGTGGGGCAATTTGTTTAATTGCCTGTTGCCGATTTTGTGTTGCATAACAAATATCATCACTCGGAGGATCTTGTAATAGCGGAAATCTCTGCTTAAGCGCGGCAACCGTTGCTAAAGTTTCATCGACGCTCAATGTTGTTTGGGAAAGCCAAACGACCTTTTTATCATCGCGTACTTTTGCATTTTTAATGCCTTCAATACCATCAACGAGTTGAATGTGATCTGGGGCTTCGCCAGCTGTTCCATCCACTTCCTCATGGCCTTCGTGGCCAATGAGCAGAATGTCATAATCTTCCTTGGCAAAGCGTTTAACTTCGTGATGCACTTTGGTCACAA
>CAIVOW010000178.1 GCA_903907665.1 uncultured Actinomycetes bacterium
TATATAGGGTTGTATTCAGGATTAGTTGGCTTTTCTTTACTTGTACGTTCGACTATCCATGGCGCGCGACTCATCGACTCGACGCCGCCAGCAACGATGAATTGCGCGTCTGCGGATCTAATAGCGCGCGAAGCTTGAATAAATGATTCTGCCCCAGATCCGCAAAGTCGATTTAAGGTAACACCAGGAATAGAGGTTGGATATCCAGCTAGAAGCGCACCCATTCTTGCAACGTTTCGGTTATCTTCCCCGGCTCCATTGGAATCTCCAATAATTACATCATCAATTTTTTTAAGGTCAAGTGATGGAGTTCTGGAAGCAAGTGATTTTAAGGAAGTGGCAAGTAAATCATCGGGACGGGTTGTAGATAGACCACCAAAATATCGACCAAAAGGGGTTCGGACTGCGTTGACGATAACGACGTCAGGGGTTGTCATATAGCGTATTATTGTCTATCGTTAGAAAAACGCACTATACATTTCCGCACATTTTGTTGGGAAATAGAACCCGAGATGGAGTGACAATCCTTATGGCAGCTCCGCTTCGCATATTGGTGACAGGCGCAGGGCGAGGCATCGGACGTTCCATTGCAATAAAGCTCTTGGAGCAAGGCCACCTAGTCGCGTTGTGTGCTCGCACAATTTCAGATTTAGAATCAGCTGTTGAAGGTCGCAGCGATGGGTACCTCATCATCGACAAAGATGTGCTTTTACCGGGTGCGCCAGAATCCATTGTTAATGATGTAGTTAAAGCGTGGGGCGGGCTTGATGTTCTCATCCTTAATGCTGGCGATGGAGTAAGCCTGCCACTAGATAAAACTACCGACGAAGCCTGGGATCACATGCTGGCCCTTAACGCAACCGCTCCCTTTAAATTTATGCGTGCTGCTGTTCCAGTAATGAAAGAAGAAAAAGCTGGAAATATTATCGTTATTGCTAGCAAAGCTGGATTGATAGGCCAGCCAAATGTTTCTGCATACACCGCTGCTAAACATGCAGTTGTTGGCTTGGTTCGTTCGGCCGCTACTGAACTCGCCAAGTACTCCATTACCGTGAATGCGATTTGTCCTGATTTCGTAGATACACCCATGACCCAGCGCTCATTAACGTTAGCTGCGCAGCGAACAGGCAAGAGTTTAGAAGTAGTGCGAGAAGCTCTTGAATCTAAGTTAGCTGGAAATAGATTTCTTACCCCAGAGGAAGTAGCAGATGCTGCTATTTCATTTATTGGTAAGAGTGAAACTGGGGTAACTCAAATTCTTGAAGGAGGAAATTAAAGTGTCAATCGAAAAGTTCAATCCAGATTCCCTTGCCGCGCCAATTGGTTTTTCGCATGCAGTCATTGGTGAGGGTAAATTTATTTACTTAGCCGGTCAGACTGCGCTAAGTAAGGAAGGCGTCATAGTCGGCTCTAATATTGTCGAGCAATTTGAAAAAGCACTTTCGAGCTTATGCGTGTCGCTCAAAGCGGCCGGGGGTACGCCAGCAGATTTAGTAAAAATAACTATCTATTCGGTGGACCCAGAAAATTATCGTTCGAATTCGAGGGAAATTGGGAAAGTTTGGCAGAGTTTATTAGGTAAGAATTTTCCAGCGATGACTCTTATCGGAGTAACCCGACTGTGGGATATAGAAGCACTTGTAGAAATCGAAGGAGTTGCCTGTATCTCATGAGAGACCTCTCGGTCCTTTGGTCAGCACAATCCATCGCCGTAATTGGTGCGACAGAACGATCTGGCGCAATGGGTCGCGCTCCCATCGAGTACTTACAGAAATACGGATTTAAAGGGAAAGTTTTCCCGATCAATCCCAAAGGCGGCACAATTTTAGGTTTGCAAGCCTATCCACGTATTACCGATGTAAATCAAAAAATCGATCTAGCTCTCATCATGGTTCCAGCGCCACTCGTTGAAGAATCATTAACACAATGTGGTGAAGCTGGAGTATCTGTTGTCATTGTTATGTCTTCGGGCTTCGCTGAAGCTGATAGTGATGGAGCGGTTGCACAAATTCGTTTAGTAGAAATCGCGCGCAACTTCGGCATGCGTATGGTTGGTCCAAATTGCATTGGAACTGTGGGCGCAGCAACTGGTTTAGTTGCATCCTTTTCACCAGTCTTTTCGGGGCCTGCCACTCGCGTTGAAGCAGGTTCAGTGGCATTAGTAAGTCAATCCGGCGCGCTTGGATATGGAATGTACTCCCTAGGTATGGA
>CAIVOW010000179.1 GCA_903907665.1 uncultured Actinomycetes bacterium
ATCAGATTTCTTGTAACAGGCGCGAATTGCCGATTCAATATCCGAACACCACTCAACTAACTGACCTTGCCCAGCCTTCATCATATTAATCTCTGTTAGATAATCGATTGCACCTTGCAGCGGAACAAATGCGCCATAAGGATCACAAACTGCGATCGGTTTATTGTGAAAACTCAAATATCTCCCAACCCAAATTTCGAAGAACTCTTCAAGAGTTCCAATTCCACCAGGAAGTGCAATAAAGGCATCTGCCATCTCTTCAAGTTTTGCTTTTCGGGTTCGCATATCTGAAACTAGAAAAATTTCGGTGCTTTCCGGATCGGAGAACTCGCGATTAACTAACTTATCTGGGATCACTCCAAAAGTTTTTGCACCAGCAGACCTTGCACCTTTTGCAACAGCGCCCATCATCGAGATTCGCCCGCCACCCCAAACTAAATCAGCCCCGCTCTTTGCAATGGCAACACCAACATTGAATGCGAGATCAATAAATTTTTGGTCGATATCAGGCGCAGATGAGCAGTAAACGGAAATTCGCATGGGGCAAGTCTATTCGAACTTTGATAACGTACTCACATGAGAAGCGCCTTTGGCCACGGAATAAGTACGACTACGAAATCTGGCGACGTACTAGATACATATTTTCACGCTCTTGGCTTGGGCTTACTCAAAGGTTCAAGTCAGCCAAGCTTAAACGAATTTGTTGGCGTTGATGAGCTACGTCAAATTGTTCGCAGCGAAGTCTCAATTGAAATTGATTTAGATGTGCCACCTGTATCAGTTCCAGATGCATATCTACGCCTGCACTTGCTTTCACATAGAATAGTAAAACCACATGGTTTAAATTTGGATGGCATTTTTGGAATTTTGAATAACGTTGTTTGGACATCGGTTGGACCATGTGCAACTTCAACTTTTAATGAAATTGCGCCGAAATTACGAATTAAGTATGGATCACTTTCGATTTTTGCTGTCGACAAGTTTCCGCGGATGATTGATTACGTGGTTCCTGAAGGTGTTCGAATTGCTGATGGCGATCGAGTACGGCTCGGTGCACATCTCGCGAGTGGAACCACTGTTATGCATGAAGGATTTGTAAATTTCAATGCCGGAACACTTGGTAAATCGATGGTGGAAGGTCGCATAAGCGCTGGAGTTGTCGTAGGTGATGGCAGTGATATCGGCGGCGGTGCTTCGATAATGGGAACACTTAGTGGTGGTGGCAAAGAAGTGATCTCTATTGGTCAGCGATCCCTACTCGGTGCAAATGCCGGTCTCGGAATTTCACTTGGTGATGACTGTGTTGTCGAATCTGGAGTTTATATCACTGCTGGTTCAAAGGTTTTGTTGCCAGATGGCACCACAGTTAAAGCTCGTGAACTATCTGGCGCAAATAATTTACTATTTAGACGAAATTCACAGACTGGTGGCCTAGAAGCACTTGCCAAAACTGGTAGCTGGGGTGGCTTAAATTCCATCCTGCACGCTAACTAAATTTGATTACCCAGTCGGGGGTTCTAATCCCGCCCAAATCCAGAAATGTAAAAGCCCTTCAAGAATCTTGAAGGGCTTTTATGCTTAGAAGGCACTACTTCTTTTTCAGAGCCATCCAAGTCAATGGGATGAAGGCTGCCTGCACGACGATTGAAATAACCACCAAAGAGGTTGGCTTTCCGTCCGCAAAGTAACTAAGAACTTGGCCAATAGTCCAACCGATTGTTGAAATGAGTAGAAAAATTAGAGCTGAATCCTGATACTGCTTTTTGGCAAGTGAATAAAGCGCAAATAGGGCCATCATCGCTTCTGCAGCCGCAAATGCTCGCAAATTTGATAACGCGCTGATTGACAAATTCTTATCTGAGAATGCTGTCGCTGGAGAAAAAAGTCCGCCTAGTGACAAGACTGTTCCAACGGTTCCCAGAACTGCAATAAATCCGGTGCGAAATGAAACTTTCATGATTGACTCCCTAACCTAGGTTTGGTGATTTTTTACGAATAAATTGAACTAAATCCCGAAACCATATTTTGTAAGGCGCGCCGAAAAAGGTTAATTTAGGGTGAAAATTAACCATCCGTACATAAAAAAACCATCTCTTTTGTTTGGGGAAGGTGCCCCTTAATTGCCTACGACCGTTGAGGTATCAGGCAACGCAATCTTCGCTGGCAAATCAAACCAAGAGGATGGAATTTTTAACGGTACTTTAAAGGCGCTTACTGAAATTGTTTTGGAAAGACCAGTGCTTGAAAATCCAGTAAGACTCATGACGCTATCGGTTGCACTCCGAGATGCAATGGAATAGCGCACGACATCCGGTAATCCAAATACTTCAGCCATTTGTTGTTGCGTTATTACTCGAACCCAATTGGCATATTTAGGGTTCAACTTTGGATCTAAACTCCACGGATCTGGAACGCTCGTTAAATATGGAATATCGGTGCCCCAAACATCAATACTTCGTTGGGTTTGACCAGCACTCGAAGAGAAGAAATAAACGTTAATTGGTGCGCCGTTATAAGTGATTGCCAGTGCAGTAGATGTATCAACGACGGTAGCTTGTACGGCGTTGCGCCATAGGGCGCCATACTTTGGTTCGGCCTCTTTACTGTAACCAATATAAACCTGATCATACTTAGAGCTATAAACATTACAGTCACAATCCTTGCGCACGCTCTTGATTCGACTTAACGCATAAGTTCGCGAAACTATGACTTGGCTTTCTAGAGCGGCTTGTGGCCAAGAAGACGGGACTTCACTAATTCCATATAAGTACTCATCAGAAAGCCGCATGCTATTTACAACTTCAATTTTATAACCATGGCCCGTTATTGGAACCGAGCGGACGCTGATAGCGCCATACTTTAATTTCATGGTTTGGATTCCAACTTTTAAAAGAACTACGCAATCAGTGCCCGTCCAACCAATAGCCCAGTTGGTTGCCGGAGCAAATTGAACGGACTGCTGGCTTGGCGCTTTCCCAAGAACTCCTATTTGTTTGCCGACCACACTAAATGTTATTTTAGAATTTGCTGCCAACGGCTGGCTTGGTGCTGCTTCGTTGGCCAAGTTAAAGGAACAGTCATTCGGTTGCGATGAAATAGTAAAAGTTGCCGAAGCTACTTGGTGCGCCACATTTACTCGAATAATTTGGGAATTATCTACTGGGGTCAGTGCAGCACCAGGAAAATAGTAGGTGAGAATATCTTGGGCGCTTTTGCCTTCAAGTGCTTGGCCCTTTGCACCAATTTGGCTCATACCTACGCCATGGCCATAACCAGAACCTTTAAATGTAAAGGTACTTGGAATCTCTGGCGTTGCATAGGCCGGTTGGGCGCTTGAAAGGACAATAAGAATTAGTAGAAAGCGTTTCATTTACCTTGCTGCATCAACCGCTTCGAAGAAGTTAAGAATCCAGCCCCCCAAACCATATGCATGGTTATTAATATTGCTGGAAGCATTAATTTTTCTAAAAGGCTTTTACCTATCCAAATTGCGCCAAAAACTATTAAAAGAAGATAGCAAAGTATTGGTACCAGGAAAATTGAGTTCAAAGTGACGCCCAAAACGAGCGAAATTAAATTAAGAACAACTGCAACTGGCGGTGCTAGGTAACGATAATTGACACTTCCCTTGTGGCTTCGCGTAACTACTCGCCGCCAGGTTCCATATTGAAAGTACTGCTTTGCTAACGCTCGCAAGTTAGGTCGTGGGCGATATGTGACAAGAAGTG
>CAIVOW010000180.1 GCA_903907665.1 uncultured Actinomycetes bacterium
AAGGTTTACACCAGTTACATTGAGAACGAATTCGATAATCAAATTGAACCATTCTCGTTTAAGCAAGGTGTTGCTGACTCAAAGGCGGCTTCACAAAAGATTATTGCCGAGGTAGACGGCCACCGCTTTGAAGTATTGCTGCACACACCAGAGCCTATTCAAAAGCGCCATCGTGTAAAGAGTAATGCGGTCGGAAAAATTGCTGGTGATGCACTCGAAAGTCCAATGCAAGGAACTGTCGTTAAGATTGCAAAGGCAAATGGCGACCGAGTCGCAGTAGGTGACTTAATTGTGGTTCTTGAAGCGATGAAGATGGAACAACCACTCATTGCGCACAAGGCCGGCACAATCGCGCAACTCCATGTCAGCGTTGGCCAAAGTGTTGCGAGCGGTACCACTCTCTGCGTTATAGAGGATTAAGAACCGATTCCAACCGGCCTATTTGCGCGGTAAGTTTCTCCCATGAGCGATAAGTCGAATATGGAAGATCTTTACCAAGACCCAATTGCAACTGCAGAAAAAGCAGCTGAAAAAATCGCCGAGCTAACTGGCAAAAAATCCCATGACGTTGCACTTGTTATGGGCTCAGGTTGGATTTCTGCGACCGAAGCTTTTGGGAAACCCTCACATGAATTTCCGGTTACAGATCTGCCTGGCTTTCCGGCGCCAACTGTTGAAGGACACGGCGGGGTAATTCGATCATATGAAATTCAAGGCGCCAATGGCACCATCAATGCCCTCGTATTTCTTGGACGCACGCACCTATACGAAGGTAAAGGTATTGAACCTGTTGTTCATGGTGTTCGCACAGCCGTTAAGGCCGGTTGCAAAGTTGTCGTTCTAACCAATGCCTGTGGTGGCATAAATCGTGGTTATAAAGTTGGCCAACCCGTAATTATTCGTGATCATATCTCTATGACTGCTACTAGCCCGCTAATCGGCGCAAACTTTGTTGATCTGACCGATCTTTATAGCAAACGCATCCGTGAACTTGTGAAGAAAGAAGATCCTTCGCTTTCTGAAGGAGTCTATGTTCATTGGCGCGGTCCAGCTTATGAAACTCCTGCTGAAATAAATATGTTGCGAACAATGGGCGCTGATCTAGTTGGTATGTCAACCGTTCCCGAAGCAATTGCCGCACACGCTCTTGGTGCCGAGATTCTTGGCATCTCACTGGTAACAAATGCCGCAGCTGGAGTGACTGGCGAAAAATTGAGTCACACCGAAGTTATGGAGGCTGGCAAGGCGGCCGCTGAACGTATGGGAGAATTGCTAGGAAAGGTTTTACATAAACTGTGATCGATTCCGGTCTAATTGCTGAAGTGCAAGCTTGGATCGAGTTAGATCCTGATCCAAAAACTGTAGCAGTGCTTCAAGGTTGGCTCGATGCTGAAAATGAATTAGAGCTCCGTAAATCATTTAGTGGATTTCTAGAATTTGGAACAGCTGGCTTGCGTGGCCCAGTGCGCCCTGGCCCATCAGGAATGAATCGCGCTGTTGTTGGAAGAACGGCGGCAGGAATTGCAAACTATCTAAAATCACGCGGCCTCAAATCAGTTGTTATCGGACGCGATGCCCGGCATGGCTCGGCTGAATTTATGCAAGAGAGCGCCGAGATATTTTCTGGTGCGGATTTAGAAGTGCATTTATTGCCGCGCCAACTACCAACTCCACTACTTGCATATGCGGTAAATAAATTAGGTGTGGATTGCGGTGTTATGGTTACGGCTAGCCACAATCCAGCGGCAGATAATGGTTACAAGGTTTATCTGGGTGGAACGGTTGATGGAATTAATTACCGAGGGTCCCAAATAATTTCGCCCACAGATGCGAGTATCTCAGTTGAGATCAGCAAAATTGTTAGCGAACAACCACGTGGTTCAAATTGGGTGACTGTTCCAGAAAATCTAATAACTAGTTACTTAAATGAAACCGCAGCACTTGTAAAAGCGGCCCTGGAACTCAAGGTTGTTTACACTGCGATGCATGGTGTTGGCACCGAAACTCTTCAGGCGCTATTTTTAAAGAGTGGCTACCAGCAGCCAATTCTCGTAAGTGCACAATGTGAACCAGACCCGGATTTTCCGACCGTTGCTTTTCCTAATCCAGAAGAACCTGGCGCAATTGATCTGGCACTTGAAGTTGCGGTAAACCACGGCGCCGATTTAGTAATTGCAAATGATCCAGATGCCGACCGTTGTGCAATTGCTGCCCAAGATCCAATACTAGGCTGGCGCATGTTGCGTGGCGATGAAGTCGGAATAATTCTGGGTTATTACATTGCAACAGAGCGCACTGACCTAATCAAGAACGGTGCATTTGGAAACTCAATTGTTTCCTCTTCAGCACTTAAGAAGATTGCTGCGAAAGACGAAATTCCATTCAGCGAGACCTTGACTGGCTTCAAGTGGTTGGCAAAAATTAAAAACTTAGCCTTTGGCTACGAAGAAGCAATCGGTTATTGCGTGGATGCTAAAACTGTTAATGATAAGGATGGCCTATCTACTGCGCTCGTTCTTGCTGAATGTGCGGCAATGTTAAAGCAATCTGGTCGTAACTTTTTTGAATACCTAGATGAAATCTGGCTCGAGATCGGATTCCACAGAACAGAATCAATTTCAATTCGCGTTGCTAATATTGCCGAGACTCAAGAAACCCTGCACAAAATCCGCACAAATCCGCCAGCAACGATCGCGGGGTACGGCATCATAAAGCTTGATGATTTACTGACCCCCACAGATGGATTACTGCCAACTAATGGCCTACGTCTTTGGCTGGCTGATAACATCCGAATCATCATTAGACCAAGTGGTACTGAGCCTAAACTCAAGTGCTACATCGAATCCGTGCGGCCAAC
>CAIVOW010000181.1 GCA_903907665.1 uncultured Actinomycetes bacterium
ATGGTGGCGGGTGAAGGATTTGAACCTTCGAAGGCAGAGCCGGGGGATTTACAGTCCCCTCCCATTGGCCGCTCGGGCAACCCGCCAGGTTGTTTTTACGGCAGAGCGGAGATTACCGCAGTTTCCAGCGTGCTGGAAATCGCGGTAAAAACCTAACTCCGCACCCACAAACTAAGGTGCTAATAGGCGAATATTTGTTCTAATTGCTCTTTAAGTAGTCTGATGCTTCAGTAAATCCATTTTCTGCCAATTTTGTTGCGACATCTGCTTTTACAGCAGCAACAACTTTATGTGTTCCGTTGCAATTTTTCTCAGGGTCAGTTGTATAACCACATTGACATAATCCCATAATTTTCCTTTAGAAAGTTTGTAGTGCAAGTAACAATTAACCCGCGATAAGGGAAATCTCTAAGCTGAACAACTCATATCTGAGCCACAACACATTGGAGACTTTATTTTTCCCTCACATTGAGGACAACGAGAGATTTGCACTTTACTACCATCGGCAATAACAAGCGAATCGTTTACGAGTGGTTGGTTACATTTTGCGCACGTGGCATTGACTGACATTCCACATTTAGCACATGAATAAGTAGCGATCATTGTTCTCCCCTTAGGTTTCTGATTTATGAGTATTTAATTTGCTGGTAAGACTCACCCACGTAAAGTATCAAATTTACGGTCAATCTAAGTAAAAAAACTATTGACGAGCCTCGGATGGTCAAGCCATAGTTAAGCCAAATCTAGGCAATCCCAAGTAAATCCAAGCAATCCGAGGCAATCAAGGGCAAGGAAAGGTGTAACTATGAGTAAAGACATATCTGAAATCACCCGATTGATTAACCTATATATAGAAGGTGCAGGAAAGGGCGATGGAGCAAAACTTGAAGAAGCGTTCCATAAAAGTGCACGCTGGTTTGGCACAGTAGGCGGAGTCGACTATGACTTAGACAAGGCCGCATTCATCTCACTTATGGTTGGAACTCCAGGAGATGCTGGCGCTCTTCAATGCAAAATCACAGATATCCAGATTGACGGAACAGCAGCAACGGCAACGTTAAGAGAAGTTGGTTTCTGGGGAACGTTGGCGTTCACTGACTATTTCCAACTTGCGATACTCGATGGTCGTTGGCAAATTACCTGTAAGACATTTGCAAACACAGGTGCTACTGCTTAGTTGCGGGCAAGCTCTTTAAGCGCGCTCACAAGGCGATCCACATCTTCCCTAGTTGAATACGGTGCTAATCCTGCGCGGACTGCGCCCGCTTCGCCAAGCCCTAAAGCACGCGAGCATTCCAGCGCGTAGAAATTGCTAGCTGGAGCATTGATCTTTTTTGCCGCTAACGCTTTATAAACATCAGCGCTTTCAATATTTTTCAATTGAAAGAAGATTGTCGGCGTACGATCTTTTGCGTGGCCAAATGTCGTAATACTTTCGACTTGAGCAATTTCTGCTTCCAAGTACGAGAAAAGTGAGTGCTCGTATTTATCAAGAGAAGCCATAGAGAAAAGAATTTGCTCGCGGCGCGTGCCTTTAGCTTCTGCGTCTAGGGTCGCTGTGTAATTAATTGCAGCAATAACACCAGCCAAAATTTCATACGGAAGCGTGCCAAATTCAAAACGCTCAGGCACGGCCATAGTTGATGGTAGGAGTTTGTCATTGTTAAGTGATTCCAGCAGCGCGGGATCTGCAATCATTGTTGCGCAATGAGGACCCATCATTTTGTAGGAAGAGAATCCAAAGAAATCAGCCCCCATGGCTTTCATATCTATTGGTGCATGAGGTGTTAAATGAACTCCGTCTACCGCAAAAAGTGCGCCGGCACTGTGAACTTCATTGCCAATTGCTACAAGATCGGGTTTTGTGCCAATCGCATTAGCTGCGCCGGTAATCGCGACAAACTTGGTTTTAGTCGATAGATGTTGTGCAACAGCTTCAACTGGGAGCTCCCCTGTTGTGGAATCAAAAGTCGCCCACTTGACTGTTGCTCCCCGCGATTCTGCGGCTTGAACCCATGGGCGAATATTCGAATCATGATCTAGTGTTGAAACAATAATTTCATCTCCTGGACCCCAGGATTTAGCAAGAGTTCGCGAAAAATCATATGCAAGCTGAGTCCAACTCCTACCGAATACAACTCCGCCCGCTTTGCCTCCAACCAAATCTGCGACAGCACTTCGGTATTCGAGAACAATCTCATCAGCGTTCCGCTCTGATTCGGTATTAACGCCACGATTTGAGAGAGGCGCAATCAAGGCCTGCTGCATGGCTTGCGCAATTACGAGTGGAGTTTGGCTTCCCCCAGGGCCATCGAAGTAAGCCGTTCCTGATTGAAGGGAGGGAAAATCTGCTCGAATTCGTTCGACGTTATAGGCCATTTCACTAGCCTATTTCTATCAAGTTAACCTGTCATCTCTTTCTGGCAGTAATCTGAGGTAATGATTCATTACTCCAAAGAGGTTGCCGCTGCGCTTTCTGCTAAGAAACCGATCGTTGCGCTCGAATCCACAATTATTAGCCACGGCTTGCCACGGCCGCGTAACCTCACCGTTGCCCAAGAAGTTGAAGATATCGTGCGAGCAACCGGCGCCGTTCCCGCAACTATTGCGATACTTGACGGAGAAATTCACGTTGGGCTTGAAGCCGATGAATTGGAACGAATTGCTAACGAAAATGGAATCGTAAAGGCTTCGACGCGAGATCTCGCTGTTCTTGCAGCAACCAAGCGGAGCGCTGCAACAACCGTGGCTGCGACTGCTCACATTGCAGCGATGGCTGGCATTTCAGTCTTCGCTACTGGCGGTTTGGGTGGAGTTCACCGCGGTGATGGTTTTGATGAGTCTGCAGACCTACGCGGACTATCGATTACTCCAATAATTCTTATTTGCGCTGGCGTTAAATCGATCTTAAATGTCGAAGCAACGTTAGAACGCTTAGAAACCTTAGCTGTTCCTGTCTTGGGATATAAAACTAATAAGTTTCCTGGCTTTTACCTCACCGATTCTGGCTTTAAAATTGAGCACCGTGTTGATACACCGGCAGAAGTTGCATCAATTTGGAATCAACGTAAAAATGTAAATACATCGGATTCAGCAATTATTGTGACGAATCCAGTTGACGTTGAACTAAATCCCATTCTTCATGATCAACTCTTACGTGACGGGCTTGCTGCGGCAGAAGCAAATCACATATCTGGTAAGGCCGTGACGCCTTTCTTATTAGAGTTTTTCCATAGAGTAAGTGACGGAAAAAGTCTTGATGTGAATGTCGAAATAATTAAATCAAATTCTAAACTCGCTGCGGAAATAGCACTGGCGCTTTAATAAATGCCTAACTTTCTCTGTATCGGCGACATCATGCTAGATGTCAGTGTTGTCATTGATTCAGAAATCTATGCAGAAGGCGATACGCAAGCGATTATTTCTACTCAAGGAGGCGGGGCGGCGGCAAACGTTGCGACCTGGCTTGCATCCCTTGGAAGTGAAGTATTTCTTTGCTCAAGAGTTGGCGATGACCCTAACGGTCAATTTTTGCACTCAGATTTAGATCATTATGGAGTTCGACATAGCGATCAACGCTTCAAGGGCGAAAAAAGTGGCGTAGTTGTAATTCTGGTAAATGAGCGAGGTGAGCGAACAATGTTCCCTGACTCTGGGGCAAATTCAGGTTTATGCATCGCAGATCTACCGCTCCTTGATCACTTCAGCGCTGCCTACCTTTCTGGTTACGCGCTGATTAATCCGAAATCTCGCACGAACGTAATGGAAATCATTGGCCGCTTAAAAGAACTTAGGATCCCGATAGTTTTGGATCCAGGCACAGTTGGTGCTTTAAGAAATATACCCACCACACTTTTGGGCGAATGGCTTGCCTTAGCTGATCTCCTGATCCTTAATGAAGAGGAAGCTTTATACCTAGGTAACGATAAAAATCTAGAACGTGCATTAGTAAACCTCTCGACCAGTACGCCATTAGTTGTAGTAAAGCGGGGAGAAAAAGGAGTTGTGGCAATATTTGCAACATCTGCAATATCTGAAGGAGCCGGCATTATCGAAATTCCTGCTGAAGAGGTAAATGTGATTGACACAACAGGAGCTGGAGATTCGTTCACGGCTGGATTTATTTTCTCTTGGTTTGGCGCTCCAGACCTGAAAATGGCACTTAAACAGGGAATCTCCTTGGCAAGTATTTGTATAAGCAATATCGGCGCAAGGCCACCGCGTAAATCACTCTAATTTTCATTGATCCCCGTATTTTCCTCACAACTATAAAGTAGCGGTCGAGAGTTAATTGATATCTCTTCGTTACAAATATTTAACTTTTATTCACTAGGATTTCGCTACAACTAACCCTCACGGTGAGGGCCCTCAGGAGGAAATATCTTGAAGAAGACACTTAAGTACTTATCGCTCGTTGCTGCAGTTTCACTCGTAACGGGTGTTGCAGTTGCGCCAGCTTCACACGCAGCAAAGATAAAGGCATGCATAGTGCTCGACACCGGTGGTGTTGATGACCACTCATTCAATGCAGGCGCATGGGCTGGAGCACAGGCTTCAACTTCAATCGCAGACGTCTCATACTTGCCTTCAGCATCGGCAGCAGACTTCGCGCCAAATATCAAGAAATTTATTGATCAGAAGTGCAACGTCATCATTGGCGTTGGATTCTCAATCAGTGGTGAAATTGTTAAAGCTGGAAAAGCAAATCCTTCACTTAAATTCGCAGTTGTAGATGACGGAGCATACGATTGCAACGCTGACTACTCAGTTTGTAATCCAGTAGCAAACGTTAAGGGTCTTACATTTGCAACAGACCAAGCAGCTTTCCAAGCTGGTTATCTTGCAGCTGGTTACTCAAAGTCAGGAATCGTTGCTACATATGGCGGCGCTCCTTATCCAACAGTAACTATCTTCATGGATGGCTATGCCAAGGGTGTTGCGTACTACAACAAGGTCAAGAACAAGAATGTAAAGGTTTTGGGCTGGGATCCAGTTAAGAAGACCGGAACATTCGTTGGTGACTTCTCAAATACTTCAAAGGCAAGTCAGCTTTCACAAGGCTTTGAACAGCAAGGCGCAGATGTAATCATGCCTGTTGCTGGTGGTCTTGGTGGAGCTACTGCTAAGCAGTCACAACAGAGCGGTAAGTCAGTAACAATCTGGGTTGATACCGATGGTTACTACTCTGCTCCACAATACGGTTCAGTACTTCTAACAACAGTTGCTAAGGGTCTTGGCGCTGCTGTTAAGTCAGTAATAACCGATGTCAAAAAGGGAACCTTCACAGGCGCCTCTTACGTTGGAACTTTGAAGAATGGTGGAGTGTCAATGGCTCCATTGCATGATTACTCATCAAAGGTCTCAGCGCGACTACAGCTAGAAATTAAGATTATTGGCCGTCAGATTGCGACTGGTTCTCTTAAGATCTAATAACTAAGTCCTAAATACGGGGTCACTAACGTGACCCCGTATTTTTTTTTGCTTATTTACAATAGAATATTGACGTGTCTTTAGAGCTAAGTAGAATTACAAAAAGTTTTGGTGCCTTAATTGCCAATGATGAAATCAACCTCTCTGTTAATGACGGCGAGATACACGCAATTCTGGGTGAAAATGGCGCCGGCAAATCTACGCTGATGAATATTGTCTACGGTTTACTACAACCTGACTCCGGTGAAATAAAAATTGACGGCAAAGTTGTATCTATCCATGAACCAAGCGACGCCCTTGCTGTTGGTATTGGCATGGTCCATCAACACTTTATGTTGATACCTGTTTTTACTGTTTTAGAAAATATAGTTTTGGGCCACGAAGATAGCTCTAAAACCGGCAGGCTAAAGCTTGGTCAGGCACGTGAACGACTATTAAAAATCGCTTCCGAATTTGGGTTCGACATTGATCCTGACGCGCTTGTTGAGAATCTCCCTGTTGGTGTCCAGCAGCGAGTTGAGATTTTAAAAGCTCTTGTTTATGAGGCTAAGGTTCTAATTCTCGATGAACCCACTGCGGTATTAACCCCGCAGGAAACCGATGAGCTTATTGAAGTAATGAAACGTCTTCGAGCGAGTGGTACGTCAATCATCTTTATCTCCCATAAGTTACGTGAAGTTAAAGCGGTAGCAGATCGCATAACTGTTATTCGTCGAGGCAAGGTTGTTGCGACTGCCGAACCAAGTGCCAGCCAAGAAGAGTTAGCTGCGCTTATGGTTGGTCGGCCTGTGAATTTAATGCCCGAAAAGACCCCACCTAAAGTTGAGCAACCAATCCTTGTCGTAAAAGGTCTTGATGTTTTAGATCCTTCGGGCAGGCCTTTAGTATCGGATGCGAATTTTGAGGTCCGAGGAGGTGAAGTTCTGGCGATTGCCGGAGTCCAAGGTAACGGCCAATCTGAACTTGCCGAAGCAATGATTAACCTACAACCGCACGTGCGAGGTTCCATCAAACTTGAAGACGTTGAAATTGTGGGTAAATCCGTTCATGAGTCGCTTCACAAAGGAATTGCCTTTGTTCCTGAATCGCGCGAATTAAACGGGTTGATCGGATCATTTAGTATTGCCGAGAATTTGATCCTAGATACACATCGCGAAGCACCGTATGCCAAGGGCTTTGCTCTCTCCCCTAAAGCCATTGCCCTGCGCGGTGAAGAACAAGCTAAAGAATTCGACATTCGTTTTCAATCCATCCAAGATCCCGTCTCTTCTCTTTCAGGTGGAAATAAGCAAAAAGTTGTTGTCGCAAGAGAGCTATCTAGGCCCGTGAAATTACTTGTAGCATCTCAACCAACAAGAGGATTAGACGTTGGATCCATCGAATTTGTACATGAACGGATTCTCGCTGAACGAAATGCCGGACGAGCCGTACTTCTTTTTAGTACAGAGCTTGACGAAGTCGTTGCATTAGCCGATCGCATTGCTGTCATGTACGCGGGTAAAATTCTTGCCATCGTAGATTCGAATGTTCCTCGAGAAGAACTTGGACTATTAATGGCGGGTGTAAAGAAATGAAAAAAGTTTGGAACCGTATTGCTGGGACTGCATTGCTCCCTGCGCTCTCGTTCTTACTCGCATTCTTTATCTCAGGCTTTGTCATTGCTTTCTCCGACTCGACAGTTCTAAAAAATATCGGTCATCCTGGAAAATTTATTACAACAGCTTTATCTACGGTCGGCAACGCCTATCTTGCGCTATTCCAGGGATCTATTTTTGACCCAAATCTCACAACTGGTCATGGGTTCATGCGAGGTTTTTATCCACTTTCTGAAACCATCGTTACCGCAACACCTCTTATTCTGACTGGCCTCGCAGTCGCTCTTGCATTCCGTGCCGGCTTATTTAATATCGGCGCGCAAGGTCAATTTATATTTGGCGCGATAGGTGCCTCCTACGTCGGCTTTCACTTCACATTCACACCCGTCCTACACGTGACCCTCGCTCTACTGGCTGGAATTATCTGTGCCGCGCTATACGGTGGGCTTGTTGGATTATTGAAAGCTCGTACTGGAGCGCACGAAGTTATTGTCACCATCATGCTCAACTACATTGCAGGATTCTTTATTCTCTGGATTTTGAAAACTACTACTTTCTTGCGGCCTCGTCGTATTGATCCAATCGCTCCTGAAGTAAATCCCAGTTCTCAACTTCCACATTTAGCGGGGGCTAACTTCCGCCTTCATGCTGGAATTTTAATTGCACTTGCTGCGGCTTACTTTGTCTGGTGGATTCTCAATCGAACAACAATTGGTTTCCAATTTAGAGCTGTTGGTGCAAATGCCTCAGCTGCAAAGACTGCTGGAATTTCTGTTTCTAAAGTAACTATAGCCACCATGTCCCTTTGTGGAGCGCTAGCAGGTCTGGGTGGGGCTGTTCACGTTCTTGGTAGTCAGTACGCGCTAACTGCAGATATTGGTGGCTCCTTTGGGTTTGATGCGATTACCGTTGCGCTGTTAGGAAGAGCAAAGCCTTTTGGAACAGTCTTAGCTGCGCTGCTATTCGGCGCCCTTCGTACGGGCGGCCGCACTATGCAGTCCAACACAACAACACCACTCGATATCGTTCTTGTTATTCAAGCACTCATTGTTCTTTTCATCGCATCACCTACTTTGGTCCGCATGCTATTTAAAGTGAAGAATTTGAAAACCGATGCCGCCATGACTGCGAAGGGTTGGAACGGATAATGGTTCTCACAAATGTGCAGAAGCGCCAGCTTCGACTTATCGCAGTAATATTTCTATTGTTGCTTGCTGAGTTATATGCATTTGGCTTTGCTAAAGCATCTGCCAATAAGACAACTTTTGGATTTCAACTTGGTAAGGAATGGGTAATTATTCACGAATGGGTAATTCAATCCACTACTGGTTCAAGGATTTTCTCAGGACTTGGAATTCTGGCGGCCGCTCTTGGAGTATTTCTCGTTCGAGCAAATAGATCTCCACTGGCAGGCACTTCCATTGCTGCGTTCTCACTTCTCATGTCATTTCTATGTTGGGCAGCTAATGGCAAATTTATTCCACTAACTGGTCTCCTCCAAGGCAGTTTGTTGCTGGCCGTTCCCCTTATTTTCGGATCGATGTCGGGCTTACTGTGCGAACGCTCTGGAGTAATCAATATTGCGATTGAAGGACAGCTACTCGCTGGTGCATTTGCAGCCGGAGTTGTGGCTAGCCTGACTCACAAAACAACGTGGGGGCTTTTGGTAGCGCCGTTGGCCGGAGCACTGATTTCACTCTTACTCGCAACTTTCGCTATTAAATTTTCAGTTGACCAAGTGATTCTTGGATTCGTACTCAATGTGCTGGTCATTGGCCTTACCGACTTCTTATATAAAAAGCTTCTTATTCCTTATGCGCAGACATGGAACACTGGGCCATCGTTTGCCAGATTACAAATTCCAGTTCTTGGAAAATTACCAATTATTGGTCCTATCCTCTTTGATCAAACCATCATTGTCTATCTGATGTACGTCATTGTTGGCGTAGTAACTTTCTCACTCTTTAAAACTAAATGGGGTTTGCGAACGAGAGCCATTGGTGAACATCCAGAAGCTGCTGACTCTGTAGGAATTGATGTAAATAAGCTTCGTTTCCGCAATGTCATTGTCGCTGGACTTGTTTCAGGGCTAGGTGGGGCATATTTCACTGTTGGATCTGTTGGTAGTTTCGGAAAAGAGATGACGGCCGGTGCTGGTTTCATTGCTCTAGCAGCTCTCATTTTTGGAAAATGGACTCCTATGGGTGCTGTGATGGCCGGACTTCTTTTTGGGTTTGCGGATAACCTCTCTGGAACGCTCTCGATTATCGGTGTATCAATACCATCAGAATTTATGTTGATGGTTCCATACATTGCGACAATCATTGCGGTCTCTGGACTAGTTGGGCGAGTCAGGGCTCCAGCTGC
>CAIVOW010000182.1 GCA_903907665.1 uncultured Actinomycetes bacterium
TAGAACACTTGTTGAGCTCCAACAAAGAGTCCCATTACACCGCCTACTAACATCAAACTCCAGCCAGGAGTTGTGAATGCAAGTGGCAAGATTGCCAGGGTCCAAAATATATAGTTTCGCTTAAAAGCTTGTAGCGGCGTCCAGTGCTTGCCAATCGTTCCAGCGAATAAACTGCCGATAATCATTGTCGAAGATTGAATAGCCAGAATTACTGAAGTCATACTTGGAACGTGTTCTAACGTTGTGAAAGCAGGAAGCGCAATAGAGAAAATTCCCGTTCCTAAACCGATAAAAATTCCCTCGATGGCGAGTAGTCGAATGCCTGGAATTCGAAAGAGTTTTAGCTCTGAAGGATTCTTCTCTTCTGGAATCCATCTATTTACAACGTCCAATAGCGAGATTGAAATTCCGCCGCACAAAAGCGCGAGTGAACAAAGTACAAGTGCTAATGCAGGATGCGATGAGAGCGCTAGCGCAGTTACGGCTAGCGGTCCAAGGATTGACGCGATTTCCATAGATGTAGAGTCAATTGCGTAAGCAGTTCGCAGCTTTGTTTGGGGAACGATAGATCTCCATAGTGGACGAACCGAAAGATTGATCGGGGGAGCACACAGTCCAAGTAGGACTGCAAAAATTAGAAGAAGTGTCTTGCTGTGCGAAGCATTAACGAGCAAAATGCTAAGAGAGTATGAAGGGACGAAAAATCGAATTGGCCACTTGAGGCCATATTTGTCTAGAAGCGCGGCTCTGGCGCCCGTTGTAACTGAACCGGCGATTCCGTTAGCCCCGGCAGCAAAGCCAGCAACGGCTATCGAATGAGTTTCGTGGTAAACCTTGAAGTACAAGCCCAGTCCGATCATGCCGTAGGCAAAACGCGCCGGAAATGCTGCCGCCAGAAGTGATTTAGCGCCTGGAGTCTTAAGAAACAGCAGATATTCGCGCATATCCTCACCCTATCTGACTTTACGGAAGGCTCAGAATCGTTTTGACCCTCGACACGCTCCGCAAGTACCCTAAGGGACTCGGTTCAGAAGGAATCGAACTTTTCCATCTCTGATTAGGGGACTAATCACTGAGAAGAGAAGCCACCTACTACATCTATCCACCTACGGAGCAACTTGAGCACTCAGATTACTTTAAACGATGTTGGAACTGCAGAAGATTTTCTTGCGGCAATCGAAGGAACAATTAAGAATTTTAACGACGGGGACTTGGTCTCAGGAATAGTCGTACAAGTAGACCGCGAAGAAGTACTGCTTGATATTGGTTATAAAACCGAAGGTGTAATTCCTTCTCGTGAGCTTTCTATTCGTCACGATATCGATCCATCAGAAATTGTAAAGATTGGCGATCGCGTTGAAGCGCTCGTACTCCAAAAGGAAGATAAAGAAGGTCGTCTTATCCTTTCCAAGAAGCGCGCTCAATATGAGCGAGCATGGGGAGAGATTGAAGGCAAGAAAGAGCGTGACGAAGTTGTTGTCGGAGTTGTTATCGAGGTTGTTAAAGGCGGCTTGATCGTTGATATCGGTCTACGCGGATTCCTTCCAGCATCATTGGTTGAAATGCGCAGAGTTCGTGACCTCACACCTTACATCGGCAAAACTGTTGAAGCGCGCATTATTGAACTCGATAAGAACCGTAACAACGTCGTTCTTTCACGTCGTGCCTACCTTGAGCAAACTCAATCTGAATCTCGCACGACTTTCCTTAATCAGCTTACAAAAGGCCAGGTTCGCACAGGTGTTGTATCTTCAATCGTTAACTTTGGTGCATTCGTTGACCTTGGTGGCGTAGATGGTCTTGTGCACGTCTCTGAACTTTCATGGAAGCACATTGATCATCCAAGTGAAGTTGTCGAAGTTGGCGATGAAGTAACTGTTGAAGTACTTGAAGTTGATTTCGAGCGCGAGCGTGTTTCCCTCTCCCTCAAAGCAACGCAAGAAGATCCATGGCAAGCATTTGCTCGCACTCACACAATTAACCAGGTTGTGCCAGGTGAAGTAACTAAGCTTGTTCCGTTCGGTGCCTTTATCCGAGTCTTCGAGGGTATTGAAGGCCTAGTACACATTTCCGAACTAGCTGAACGCCATGTCGAAATTCCAGAACAGGTTGTTCAAGTCGGAGACTCTTTGTTTGTAAAGATTATCGATATCGACCTTGAGCGTCGTCGTATCTCACTTTCTCTCAAGCAAGCCAATGAAGGACATGAAGTTGAAGTCGAAGCATTCGATCCATCGCAATATGGAATGCCCGCTAGATACGACGCAGAAGGTAACTTCATTTATCCAGAAGGTTTCGACGCTGATTCACAAGAATGGCGTCCTGGCTTTGAGACACAACGTGAAGAGTGGGAGCGTCAGTATGCTGAAGCGCAGACTCGTTTCCTAGCTCACAAGAAGCAGAAGAATGAAGCACGTGTTGCCGATGAGGCAGCCGAGGCAGCAGATTCAATAATTACCTCCGAGACCCCTGCGGTAGACGAGACACCATCTGCGGAATAGCCAGCACATAGCGTTGAAGGTCCTGACTTCGGTCGGGGCCTTTTTCATTTATATTTCATTTATATTTCAATTCCCCCCGAGTAGGTAGGTAGGCTGTAACTGTGCTTATTGTCGCGTTGACCGGAGGGATTGGTTCAGGCAAGTCACTTGCTGGCCAATACTTTGCGAGCCTTGGCGCAATTGTGGTCGACTCAGATCAACTTGCCCGCGATGTGATCGAACGAGGAACGGAAGGGTTTGACGAAGTCCTTACCCATTTTGGAGATGGCATTCTTACAAACGGGGAAATTGATCGTAAAAAACTAGGAGAGATAGTTTTTGCAAACGAGCAAGAGCGATTGGAATTGGAAGGAATCATTCACCCTCGAATACAAGCCCAATTCGCCCAAATTATCGAGGATGCTCCAGAGAACGCAATTATCATCAACCAAATTCCATTGCTTGTCGAAACTTCAGCAGCCGACCGTTTCGATCGCGTTATTACCGTCGTATCTCCGATTGAAATGCGCATCACTCGTCTTGAAAGTCGGGGTCTTTCGCGTAGCGAAATCGAAAAACGAATGAGTGTCCAAGCCAGCGATGAGCAGCGCATCGAAGTTTCAGATTTCATAATAGAAAATATTGGAAGCCCAGATGACTTACTTCGTGAAGTTGAGTCAACCTTCGAGGAGCTCCAGACGGAAAATATCGGATGAGGCCGATATCAGATCTACAACGCACAGTTAATCCATTTAAGGTAATTAGTGACTACATTCCCTCGGGTGATCA
>CAIVOW010000183.1 GCA_903907665.1 uncultured Actinomycetes bacterium
ATGGGCGCAGCAAGCGTAACCGCCACAGATATTTTATCTGGAGCGCTATCTCGCGCGGCGCAAGTTGGTGCCACAACCACACTTCAAATTGGGGCAGCAGAAATACCTGAAAATTCTTTTGATATTGTTTTTGAGTGCTCAGCGGCTCCGGTCGCTATCTCATCAGCTTTCCAAGCAGTTCGTCGTGCCGGAATTGTCGTTCAAGTAGGAATGCTAGGCGCCGGTCCTCAACCCATTGCGATTGCGCCATTAATTGCTAAAGAAATTCAACTACGAGGTACTTTCCGCTTCAATGATGAAATTACGGACGCGGTTGCACTTCTTGCTCAAAATCCCTGGATTGCTAGCGTCATCACCCATGAGTTTGCAGCCATAGATGCGCTCGAAGCATTTAGTGTTGCTAAGAACTCGGAGATTTCAGGCAAAGTTCTCGTTCGAATGAATTAGTGAGCAAAACTTTCGACAAAATCTGCGCTTAGTTTTGCAGGATCAGCTAAATAGAACGGAATGTTTGGCGTATTGCCAGGCTCAATCTTCACAAAAATAATGGAAACCTCTTGCGCCTCTGAGCGCGATTCAATGTGAGATTTCATCTCTTCTGCAGTTGAACATTGCACTGTCCACAAACCTAAGCCTTTCGCGGCACCAGCGATATCAACAACAGTTGCCTGTGAGAGCATTTGGTCGGCTGAAGCGTGCTGGCCGTTATCTAACACAACAACAATAAGGTTTTTTGGCCCATACGCTTTAAGCGTTGGCAAAATACTAAATCCCATCAACAATGAACCGTCGCCATCTATAACCCCAACTCGACCTTTGTGGCCAAGTGCGATTCCTAATCCAACAGGAGTTGTTAACCCCATCGAATCAAGAAGTGGGAGGTGGGTTTTTTTGCGAGAAATACTGGCCATTTCACGAGCCGTCGCACCACAGGTAATAACTAGTGGATCATTTGCGAAAACTGTATCAAGTACTTTAAGAGCATCCATTCTTTTCATTTACATTGTCTCCATGCCTGGGTGTAGGGATTCAAAAAGAGTGACAATCGGGCGACGTTGAATGACAGAAAGTTTTGCCGCAGCAAGTGTTCCAGCTCGCCAAATTTCTGGAGAGTCGCTAATTTCAAGCTCTTCCACACGAATGCCAAGTTTTCTCAAAAGATCGGGAGCAGATTCTGAAATTGAGTGAATCATAGAGTTGTATTCACCAAGCCCACCTCGCGTATTTGCAAAAATTGGGAAACCGGCGTGATAAGCCTGGGCAAAAGTGGCAAGGGCAGTAAGCGCGTTACCAAAACCGTTATCTTGCATAATAATCGCAACTTTTTTACCAGTAAGCGCTAAACCACCTGCAATTCCCACAGCTTCTTCTTCGCGATTTGCCATGACATTTGGAACGCCGAGAGATTCGAGTTTACGTATAACAGGGGCTGAATGTGAGGAAGGAACATAAACAAAGTGTTCGATACCCCAATCGGTTAAGCCGTCGGCAAGCGCACTTAAACGCGAATTAGCTTCCTTCATTTCATCTCCTAGCATGCACGCAAATAAAATATTAAGAGGATGCTACCTCGTGACGTATGCTAGCGCCATGACAAACTCATCGGCTAACCACAATCACACGGTCTGGACCCAATGGGAAGATTTAAAAGTTCCCGAAGGAATCCAAGCGCTTAACCCAAGGAACTTCCCACTTGATTCAAGTGATCTCTCCCAGATTACTTTTTACGTTGCGCCATATATGGGTGGTCGTAAAGCACTTGAATACACAGCCGCAATGTCCAATCTCAAAGTTCTTCAAGTACCAAACGCAGGATTTGATGACGCTATTGAATTTCTCAAGCCTGGTGTGACTTTATGCAACGCCCGCGGAGTACACGACGCCTCAACAGCCGAGTTGGCAGTCACTCTGGCAATTTCATCACGCCGAGGTTTTTACGATTTTGCCAAGGCCCAACAGGCTGGAAAGTGGGAAAATAAGCGCTATTCATCATTTAATGACAGCAAAATTGGAATAGTTGGAGCCGGCTCAATCGCCAAAACCCTGGCGCACTACCTCTCTCCTTACGATGTAGAAATTTCATTCTTCTCTCGATCGGGCGCAGATGGCGCAATTAAAATTTCAGAGCTCGACGCACATTTGCCTACACTCGACATTCTTTTCCTTGTTCTACCGCTCAATGCTGATAGCAAACACCTCATTAATGCCGCTCGATTAAAAGCCATGAAAGATGGCGCCGTTCTTGTAAATGTTGGCCGCGGGCCGATAGTTGATACAGACGCATTAGTAGCCGAGCTCAATACGGGTCGAATCTTTGCCGGGCTTGATGTGACAGATCCAGAACCACTTCCTGAAGGACACCCACTATGGAGTGCTAAGAATTTAATTCTCTCTCCACATGTTGGCGGAAACTCAACGGCATTTGATAGCCGCGCTAAGAAGTTGATTACACATCAGCTTGAATTGCTTGCTAGCGGCAAAGAATTAAGCAATATAGTGGCTCAGGGTTAGGCGTAAAAAACTATTCGCTTAACTTTTCTATTTCACGAATAATTGCGCTGTGATCCAAATCGCCTTCACCATGGTTAATCAGTGATTCATATAACTGCGTAACTAATTGAGTAATTGGCAATTCTGTTTCACTAGATTGCGCAGCCTGTTTAGCAAAATGTAGATCTTTTAATAAAAATTTTGATTTGCCGCCTGGTGGAAACTCGCGCGCTTCAATTTTTGGGCGGCGTAACTCAAGAACAGCAGAGGTCGCTAAACCACCGGTGAAAATATCTAAAACTTTTGCAGCATCCAACCCCGCACGCCGCGCAAATGTAAGTGCTTCTCCAACTGCGGCTAAATTAATAGCCACAACTATTTGATTCGCAGCTTTTGTGAGTTGCCCTGCTCCAACTGGGCCCATCAATAAAACAGTCCGACCTATGGCATCGAAGATTGGTTTCACTTTATTGAAATTTTCTTCTTCCCCGCCAACCATGAGAGAAAGTGTTCCTTGCTGTGCTCCGATTTCACCACCACTCATAGGAGCATCCATCAAGACAATACCCTCTGTTTTAAGCTCGTCTGCTAGTTTCACAATTTCTACTGGTGAAACAGTGCTCATAACTACAAGCACATCACCGGCCTTAAGTGCTTTACGAAGTCCTTGATCTAGAAGCTCTAACAGTTGGGGTAAGTCAGGCAAAGTAATAAGGACCACTCGTGCATCAACCGAAGCGAGCTCTTCGCGAATATGAACTCCACCAGCGATTGCTGAAAGTCGCGCCGGCTCAGAACGATTCCATCCTTGGACCGAGAAGCCCGCCTTCACAAGATTAATTGAAATAGGCAGACCCATCTGCCCCAGACCTATAACAGCTACAGATTGTTTATCACTCATCTCTGAAACCTCTTTAATTTGTTTAGGAATTGAGGTGTTTCAAGTACGTCACGGTTAACAACAAATTGTGGGATCTCACCGCGGCTGATTGACTTAATAGAACCAAATGCACTTTTACCCATTCCGAGTGCAAGTTCATCAGTCCATGCCAAGTTATGGGGAGTGAGGATTACATTCGCCATCTTCATAAGTGGATTATCGACGGCAATTGGTTCAACTTCAAATACATCAAGTCCAGCACCAGCAATCTCGCCATTTTGAAGGGCAGTAACCAAGGCCGCCTCATCCACGATTGGGCCACGAGAAACATTAATAAGCAAGGCACTCTTTTTCATTGTTTTAAATTGGGCCGTACTCAACATATGTAACGTTTCAGGAGTAAGCGCCGCTGTAACAAGAACAACATCGCACTGCGTAAGAAGTGTTTGTAAATCTACTAATTCAACGCCGAGCGCACTAGCTTCTTCAATCTTTTTCCAAGGATCAAAGGCAATTCGCTTTACATCAAATGGAGTCAATAGGCGAAAGAATTCACCCGCAACATTTCCAAGCCCAATAGTTCCAATTGTCTTTCCATTAACCCCAACCCCAAGACCTTGAATACGATTTGCCCAATCATCAGACCTTGCCTGGTTATCTTTAGCAACTAGGCGAAACATTGTTGCAAGCATGAGGGTGAGAGCTGCTGTTGCTACAGGCTTTTTAGAACCGTCTGGAGTGATGGTGAGCGCTACGCCCGCTTTTGTACACGCGGCCAAATCAATATTGTCGTACCCAACCCCAAACCGCGAAATTACCAACGGAGAATCTTCGGGCGCGCCAAATGAGTCTGCATTGACTCCAACACCAGCAAAGGCGATTGCGTCATAACCTTTTAGGTCTGGAGCGGACATTACCGAACCAGAGTTATTCATAAACTCCCAATGGAGAGGCTCCAGCGTTTGGATTGAAACATCTCCCCAGCTAAATCCGCCAGCACCATTGGATAGATCGCTAGTAAGTCCAACTCTAAAATCCATGATTGAGTACCATTACTATCTCTCATTGAAACCCGTTTTAAACTTATATCGAAATAAACTTTACGCAAGTCTAGTGGAACATCTGCAAAATGAAACGGCGGTGGATATATGAAGGTGCTCTTGATGGGCCCGATGGGCGCCGGCAAATCCACACTCGGTAAAATCCTCTCTACGGAATTAGGTTGGCCATACTTCGATAACGATGGCGAGATCACAAGTAATTACGGTCTCAGTGCAAGTGAAGTGTCAGCGCTACCGATTGAAAAGCTGCACGAGCTAGAAAGCCAATACCTACGTGATGTACTTAAACGACCTGAGTCATTTATAGCCGGAGTCGCAGCGTCAGTCATTGATAGCCCTAGCAATCGCGTTCTCATCGAATCAGCTTTTGCCATCTACTTACGCCTGCCGCTTTCAAAGATTGTTGAAAGGGCTGGCTCTGCGGGAGTAGGTCGACAAGCCATAGCGGAAAATAAAGAGCAGATTCTTATTGAGCGATTTAATCGTAGAGATCCACTTTATCGGGGTAGTGCAAAGCTGGTTATTGAATTAAGTAACTCGCCAAAGCGCGACGTTGCTCAGATTAAAAAACTCTTACTTAGCGAGCAGGCTTAGCAATATTCTTTTCATCCCGGTCGGCAATATAGAAAATCACTAAGGCGATAGCAGTAATAACAGCTGCTGACCAAAGAGGCGATGTGTAACCGAATTTTTGAGCAATCAAGAAACCGCCAGCCGATGCGCCGATAGTGTTCCCAATGTTGAATGAAGCAATATTGGCTCCCGATGCAAGAGTGGGCGCGCTTTTGGCATAACGCATGACGCGAGTCTGTACCGCAGATGCTGGGGCAAATCCAAGAATTCCCATTAAGAATATGCAGATGATTGAAGCTGGCTTATTAGCCGCAGTAATTGCAAAGATCACAAGAATTACTAATAGCCCACCCAAGTAGCCACTTATTGTTGCCCGCAAATTCTTATCGGCTGATTTTCCACCAAAGTAGTTTCCGATAAATATGCCAATCCCAAAAAGAAAGAGGATGTAAGGGATTGTTGAATCGGCAAAATGTGTCACCTTGGTCAAGGTGTAGGCGATATAGGTAAACCCACCGAACATTCCACCGAAGCCAAAGATCGTAATGAATAGTGAGTACCAAACTTGGCGCTGCTTAAATACCTGAAGTTCTTCTCGGATAGTTCTAGGACCACTCTCAGAATCGTGCGGCGGATCAATAGGAACCAAAGCCAAAATCGCAAGGAAAGCTGCAATACCAATTCCGGAGATCGTAATAAAAGTAGAGCGCCATCCAAAATGCTGACCAATCCATGTTCCAAATGGAACACCAAGCACATTTGCGACAGTCAATCCGGTAAACATAATTGAGACAGCTCTAGCTTTTTTATTTTGGTCTACAAGGTCTGTTGCGACAACAGCACCGATTCCAAAGAAAGCCCCGTGACAAAGAGCGGAAACCACCCGGCCAACCATCATTATTGAAAATGTGTGTGCTACGCCACTAATAAAATTGCCCACAACAAAAAGTGTCATCAAACTAAGTAAAACTTTCTTTCGTTCTAATTTAGTTACTGCAATCGTTATAAAAACTCCTCCAAAGGCGACACTGATTGCGTACCCAGAAACCAGGTACCCAGCAGTCGCTGCTGAAATATGGAAGTCCGCCCCAATTTGGGGAAGTAATCCGATTGTTCCAAATTCGGTGAGACCGATTCCAAATCCACCAAGGGCGAGGGCGTACAGAGCTATGGGCATGATGGGAATGGTAGCCCCCACTCGCCCTCTTCCCTAGATAACAGTTCCGTGATAATCAGAAAATAACTTTGACCAGTTAGGCAACACTGTTATTGTCGGCATCTGTGCCTAAGGGAGTTTTATGAATCATTCGCAAGCCGTTTTACAAATTAGAGGCTTGGATAAATCTTTCTATGCAACACATGCGGCGAACGATGTCCACTTTGATGTAAACGCTGGTGAAATTGTTGCGCTACTAGGAGA
>CAIVOW010000184.1 GCA_903907665.1 uncultured Actinomycetes bacterium
CAGCAAACGGAGGCTTGATGTCATACCAGCCATCGCAGTTGCGCCTGCAACGCGAAGCTGCCAGACGCCAAGCCTCCAGGCGCTCAACTTTCATTGCCACCGGCAGCACACTCGCTATCGGTGTCATTCTCACCCTCATCATCACGGGCGCCAAGGGTTTCCAATTAGTCAGAGAATCTTTTTTCAGTTGGCATTATGCGGTTCATTCATTTCCTTCCGTGCTCTCTGGCATTTGGCTCAATTTAAGAGTCATGGTGATTGCCGAGATATTTGTACTAATTTTTGGGTTACTTCTAGCGCTGGCTAGAACGTCGAAAAGTCCAGTGCTTTATCCGCTACGTTTATTTGCAACTTTTTACACAGATATTTTCCGTGGACTTCCTCTGCTTTTAGTATTACTTCTTGTTGGTTTTGGAATTCCTGGTTTACAAATATCGTGGATCCCAAATTCCGCAGTTGTCCTAGGCACCGTCTCACTTATCCTGACTTATTCAGCTTATGTTGCTGAAGTAATCCGTGCTGGAATCGAAGCAGTCAATCCGGCTCAACGTATGGCCGCTCGAGCCCTGGGACTTACCCAAACTCAAACGCAGCGGCACGTAGTTCTGCCACAAGCGCTGCGCAAAGTCACTCCCCCACTTCTCAATGATTTAGTCTCTCTCCAGAAAGACTCAGGTCTCATCTCAGTTCTTGGCGCAATTGATGCGATTAGAGCGGCAGGTATCGAAACTGCGCAATCCTTCAATTTCACGCCTTATCTTGTCGCAGGCGCCATTTTTGTAGCGCTAACAATCCCCTTAACCCGGTTTACGGATTGGTTGACTCGCAAGCAAGATCGAGCCCGACAACAACAAGGTCGGTGGTAAAAATGAGCGCCCTGGATTTAAAGAATATTCGTAAGTCTTTTGGAACGGACTTAGTCATATCAGACCTCAATCTGAAGCTTGAAACTCACCAGGTAAAAGTTCTGATTGGTGCCAGTGGTTCAGGCAAGAGTACGTTGCTTCGCTGTATAAATTTGTTAGAAGAAATTGATGATGGTCAAATATTTTTAGATGGCGAAGACATCTCTGCTGTAGGAGTAAATCCAGATATTATTCGCGCATCGATTGGATCTGTTTTTCAAGCCTTCAATTTATTTCCCCATCTAACCGTCCTTGACAACATCACATTAGCTCCGCGCATGGTTCACGGGTTGTCTAAACCTGACGCAGACGAAGAAGCCCTCTCACTATTGGAGCGTTTTGGACTCTCAGAAAAAGCCCACCAGTACCCAGATTTGCTCAGCGGTGGTCAGCAACAACGTGTGGCGATTTTGCGAGCAATAATTGGTAAGCCAAAGCTTCTACTGCTGGATGAAGTCACCAGCGCACTTGACCCAGTCCTCATAGCCGAAGTGCTTTCACTCATTAGCGAACTCAAAAATGACGGAATCACAATGCTCATTGCGACTCATGAAATGGGTTTCGCTAAAAAAGTCGCGGACGAAGTTCTATTTCTCAAAGGTGGGCAGATACTTGAAGCGGGATCCCCTGCTGCGTTACTTGAAGATCCCAAAAGTCCGGAGTTGAAGAACTTTCTCTTTGCCTTGGAGCAAGCCGGACGGCTCTAATTCGCGAGGATTTTGCAGATGCGAATCATTTGCATTAACCTAGGCTCATGAGCACGAGTGAGAAACCTAAACTGCGGGAACATCTGCGCTTTGAGCGTGATGAACTCCCCGGGTTATTTGGCGTTCTGGGTACCGTTGCAGCCCTTCACATCATTGGGTGGGGGTTATTTATCCACTACAACTCGCTGCCCCAGTTCCACGCGATTGCCGATGCCAACCACACGCTCATTTATGCAGGCGCTGGCGCCTTGGCCTATTCCTTTGGACTTCGCCATGCCTTCGACGCCGATCATATTTCAGCCATAGATGACACAACGCGGCTGATGTTGGCTAAAGGCAAAAAACCTATGGGAGTTGGACTCTTCTTCTCACTCGGCCACTCAACAATCGTATTGGCACTCTCTATCGGAATCGCATTTGCGGCAAAACAAGCGGTTAAATTTCAACATAACTTTGCACAAACGGGCGGAATCATTGGCGCTAGCGTTTCAGCTTTTTTTCTTTACCTGGTTGGAATTCTTAATCTCATTATTTTGGTTGGAATTATCAAGGTTTGGCGTCAAGCTAAATCAGGTCAATTCTCACATGAGCACTTAAATCAGCTTCTCAACGAGCGCGGACTCTTTAATCGAATATTTCGAGGATTTTTCAAAAAGGGTTTTGATCATTCGTGGCAGCTCTATCCAATAGGTATTCTCTTTGGACTCGGCTTTGATACCGCTACCGAAGTTGGGCTACTTGGTCTATCCGCTACCGCTGCTATAGGTACTGTCGGAGGATCACTTCCTCCCCTTGCAATCATTGCTCTGCCATTTATTTTTGCTGCTGGTATGTCACTGATGGATTCTTTAGATGGAATTTTTATGACCAAGGCTTATGCATGGGCCTTTACATCGCCTTTGCGCAAAATTTATTACAATTTAACCACTACTGGAATTTCAATATTCGTAGCACTTGTAATCGGGACGATCGAACTCGTTGGAGTTTTGGCAGACAA
>CAIVOW010000185.1 GCA_903907665.1 uncultured Actinomycetes bacterium
GACCCTTTTCCAGGTGGCGAATTGAGCGACGAGGAATATAAGGCTCAGCAACTTGGCCCATTGTTATTGCGGTCTGAACGCGTGTATCGATTCCAGCTTTTTCTAGAAAATCTTGAAGTGCTAAACAATTCATTACAGTTCCGAGCATTCCCATATAGTCAGCTCGGGCACGATCCATTCCCCGCTGCTGGAGTTCTGCTCCGCGGAAATAGTTACCGCCACCTACAACAATTGCGACTTGGGTTCCCGCTTTAACGACATCTGCGATTTGAGCAGCTATATCGTGAACGACATCAGGATCTACACCGATGCCTTTTTCTCCGCCAAACACTTCGCCGGAAAGCTTAAGGAGCACTCTCTTGTAACCATTGCGGGCCATGAGAAGTGCTCCTTTCGCTCAAAAAACGTTATTGCTACTAGCTGAGATTACTGCCCAACCTTGAAACGGTGAAACGCCGACACAGCAGTCTTTGCCTCATCCAGGATTTGTTGGACGGTCTTCTTCGCATCTTTAGCAAAAGCCTGCTCTAGAAGGCTAATCTCCTTGACGAAACCTGTCACTCTTCCTTCGACAATCTTTGCGAGGGACGCTTCAGGCTTACCTTCGGCACGGGCAGTCTCTTCAGCAATATGTCGCTCTGATTCGATTTGCTCGGCAGGAATGTCCTCGCGGCGAACAAATTGAGGAGCGAATGCTGCGATGTGCTGTGCAACATCCTTGCCGGCCTCAACTGCATCAGCCGTGAGCTGTACCAATACTCCCAATTGTGGTGGAAGATCTGGATTAGTGCGGTGCAAGTAGAGTGAAACTGGTGAACCTTCGAGTACTGCAATGCGGCGGATTTCAATCTTTTCACCGAGTGTTGCATTACCTTCATCAACGCGTTCTTGAACGGTCTGACCATTTGGTAGCTTTGACGCTAAGAAAGCAGATAGTTCGTTGATATTCGATGATGTGAGATGGTTCAAAAGTTCAGCTGCTAGCTCCTGGAAGCGCTCGCCCTTTGCTACGAAATCAGTTTCGCAGTTCAGTTCGAGCATGACTCCACGGGTACCTTCAGCTTTTGCAATGACCAAACCGTTAGAAGTAGAACGGCCTTCACGCTTTGTGACGCCCTTGAGACCTTTAACACGAATGATTTCAACAGCTTTATCGAAGTCGCCATCAGCTTCGTCGAGAGCTTTTTTGCAATCAAGCATTCCTGCTGCGGTTAATTCGCGCAGCTTCTTTACATCAGCAGCTGTATAAGCCAATTCTCATTACTCCTTAACTACTGATGAAACTTCTGATGAAACTTCTGATGAAACTTCTGATGAAACTTCTGATGAAACTTCTGATGGAGCCGCTACTGCCTCAGCGGAAGCAGCCAAAATTTCTTCAGCCAACTTATCGCCTTCGGTCGTAGCCGGTGCCTTATCTGGATTTGATGCAGCATTAGCTGATCGAGCAGCAAGACCTGCAGCTGCAGCATCAGCAATCACGCGAGTAAGTAATCCGATTGAACGAATTGCATCATCATTACCAGGAATCTTGAAGTCAACTTCATCTGGATCGCAGTTTGTGTCCAAAATTGCAACAACTGGAATTCCAAGTTTATGTGCTTCTGCGACTGCAAGGTGTTCCTTCTTAGTATCAACAACCCAAATTGCTGAAGGCAACTTGGTCATGTTACGAATACCTTCAAGGTTCTTTGTCAGCTTTTCGCGCTCACGACGAAGAACGAGTAGTTCCTTCTTTGTGAGTAGCTGATCGTTTTTCTCTTCTAGAAGCTCAAGCTCCTTCAAGCGCTGAATACGCTTGTATACAGTTGGGAAGTTTGTAAGCATTCCACCAAGCCAGCGCTCTGTTACATAAGGCATATCAACGCGAGCTGACTGCTCCTTAATTGGTGCGTGTGCTTGCTTCTTGGTTCCAACGAATAATACGTGGCCACCTTTTGCAACTGTGTTCTTAACAAATTCATAAGCACTATCAATAAGAGCAAGTGATTGCTGGATATCGATGATGTAAATGCCATTGCGCTCTGTGAAAATATAGCGCTTCATTTTTGGATTCCAACGACGCGTTTGGTGTCCGAAGTGGACTCCGCTGTCGAGAAGTTCTCGCATTGTTACAACCGCCATGGCGGCACGCTCCTTCATTGCATATGCAGGCTTCTACCTGTCATACGCACTCGGTTACTGACCCAACAATTTGTTAGATCTCTAACGCCTTGTCACCGACCGATTTGCAAGCAATTCGGACCGAAGTGGTTCCTCATGTAATTACGTGAGGTAAGACGTGTGAAGTCAGAAATTCCAGAATCCTGGTTTTCCTGCTGGGTGAATCTTATGGGAGGTCGGCTTTACTCCCAAATCATGGTTCTTAGGCTCTGGGATGGGCTTGTTCGTAGGCCTTTTGAAGTCGTTCTGGGGATACATGCGTGTAAATCTGGGTTGTAGAAAGGGAGGAGTGGCCCAAAATCTCTTGGACAGTTCGCAAGTCTGCTCCACCTTCAAGTAGATGCGTTGCGGCCGTATGGCGTAACCCATGTGGCCCCATCGAAGAACCAATCGCACCCATCGCGTCATACACAGCATCGCGAGCGGTTCGCTGATCAATTCGCTTGCCTCGCGATCCTAAGAAAACCGCGCTTCCTGATTTTTCATTTACCATCGATGGACGAGCTGACCTTAAATAATTTTGCAGCGCTTCCATCGCAGGAATTCCCAGCGGGACAATACGTTCCTTATCGCCTTTACCAATAACTCTTAAGGTATTTCGGGATGTATCAATTGAAAGCGTATCTAGCCCACATAATTCAGAAATACGTATTCCAGAAGCATAAAGAACTTCGACCATTGCTAAATTGCGAAGATTAACTGGCGTGGGTTCCTCCCCTGCTTTGAGCTGTAACGCCGCTAACACAATTTCAGTATCTGCAATATCCAAGACTTCGGGAAGATGGGGTTGAGGTTTTGGAATGGCTAGTGAAGCGCCGTAATCAGATCTAATCCAGCCATTACTTGCAGCCCAATATGTGAATGCACGCATCGACACGATGCGGCGTGCAAGGGTTGAGCGAGTTGCGCCATTCGTTTGTAATTCTGCAAGCCATGAACGAATATGCGAAAGATCTAATTCTTTAAACTCAGCAACTTTTAACTTTTCAAGATGCTTGAGAAATGATTCAAGATCACTCACATAGCCACGAATAGAGTTATCCGCCAAATTGCGGACAAGAGCGAGGTGCTCTTCGTACTGCGCAATTAACGTTGATGTCATGAGTGGAAGTTTAGGGGTTAGAGTCAGAAAAGACTCGAGTGATTAAATCTGCGTTTCTCGGCCATTCAAATTCGCTTTTTTAATCCGAAGGTGATTTCCTTTGAACGCGTGATTCCCTTGGGAAAGATGATTAAAGTAAGAAGCATAATTATTGCAAGCCCCACAGGTTGTATTCCAATTGGACCCTTGATATCCACACCACTTATTTGTACTCCATCTTGAATCTTTACAAGTACTTCTGAGACTGTAGAGATTGCGATACTGCCTATAACAGCACCCGATAAACTAGTCATGCCACCCACAATGAGCATGATTAAAATCATCGTGGTAGCACTAATGTATAAAGTTTCTGGAACCAATGCGCCGAGTAGTTGGATGTAAAGAGCGCCAGCGATACCCATGAAGAATGCAGATATAACAAATGCAATGCGGCGGTCTTTATTAACAGTTAGACCTAGCGATCGTGCGGCTACCTCGTCCTCACGTGATGCGCCGCACGCAGGAGCTGTTGAACGCCGCACTGACGC
>CAIVOW010000186.1 GCA_903907665.1 uncultured Actinomycetes bacterium
GCAGCAAGTCCTTCATTGGCTAGCCGAGTCAGCCAAGTTATTTCAGTTTCCCCATTTGGAACAGGAAACTTTGGAAGAAGATTTTCTCCTTCTCGCATTGTTATATTACAACGCTCTGCAATCAAAAGTGTGTTGTCGCATGCCTCCGGCATATCTGAAAAAAGGTCCCGCATTTGCTGGGGGGTTTTAAGATAGAACTCATTGTTATCAAATTTAAAGCGCTTTGGATCAGCTATGGTCGAACCCGATTGCACGCAAAGAAGCGCTTCATGCGCGCCAGCATCTTCTAATTTCGTATAGTGCAGGTCATTAGTGGCAAGAAGTGGGAGTCCTAATTCTTTACCTAATTTCAATAAATCTTTACGGACCCGATTTTCAACTTCAATTCCGTGATCCATAATTTCAAGAAAGAAGTTTTCTCGGCCAAAAATATCTCGGAGTTCACTGGCAGATTTCATTGCCTCCTTATACGCACCCATACGTAGGCGAGTTTGAATTTCTCCACCCGGACAGCCCGTCGTTGCAATGAGACCTTCTGAATATTGGGATAGCAATTCCCGGTCCATTCGCGGTTTGTAATAGAAACCTTCGAGTGAGGCGAGTGATGATAATTTAAAGAGATTACTAAGCCCCTTATTGTTTTCGGCCAATATGGTCATATGTGTATAGGCGCCACCACCAGAAACATCGTCTTCGCCGCCTTCGGCCCATTTGACTCGCTTCTTCTCGAATCTGCTCTCGGGGGCTACGTATGCCTCAATACCAATAATTGGTTTTACGCCAGCTTGTACGGCCTGTTTATTAAACTCAAATGCTCCAAAAACATTTCCATGATCCGTAATAGCTATTGCTGGCATTTCTTGGCGAGCCACTTCGGCAACCAACTCTTTTACTCGCGCAGCACCATCCAACATGGAGTACTCAGTATGTACATGAAGGTGCACAAAACTCTCAGAGTTTTTAGGACTCCTGGAGCCTTCTATTTTGGTGGAGTTGGGCACGGTTGGGAGATTACTACTGTAACTAATCTCCTTCTCGGACATGCCCGAGAAGTTCCAATGAGCGTGTCAGCTCTGCTGGGTAATCACACGAGAAGGCCAATGGCGTCCCAGTGATTGGATGATTGAATTCAAGTTTCTTGGCATGCAACCAGGGGCGTGCTAATTCCAATCGCGAAGCAATTGTGTGGTCAGCGCCATAGGTTTTATCTCCGACAAGTGGATGATGCAAGGCAGCAAAGTGGACGCGAATTTGATGTGTACGGCCAGTCTCGAGTTCGATTTCAAGTAATGAAACTGCCGGAAAATATTCCAAGGTTTTGTAGTGAGTAATACTTGGCTTTCCATCCAACACAACCGCAAATCGATAATCTTCCTTTGGATGTCTATCAATCGGCGCGTCAATTGTTCCCTCTGAAGGATCCATATGACCTTGAACGAGTGCGTGATAAACCTTCTTGACTGTGCGATCTCTAAACTGATCTTTCAAATTGCTGTAAGAGTTTTCATCTTTTGCTAACACCATCAACCCTGTTGTGCCTACGTCTAAGCGATGAACCACTCCTTGCCGTTCTGCCGCACCGCTTGTTGTAACGGTATAACCAGCTGCAATAACTGCGCCAATAACAGTTGGGCCCTGCCAACCTGGGCTGGGATGAGCGGCCACACCAGCGGGTTTATTTATTACAATAATATTTTCATCGTTATAAATGATTTCAAGACCGTCAATAGGAGTTGGGGTTAATTCCATCGCTTTTTTCTGTGCCGGCATTATTACTTCAAGGCGCTCGTCAGTGCTGACCCGATCTGCCTTACCAACTGCATGGCCGTGGCGAGTAACTTCGCCCGCCTCAATGAGATCTACGATGGTTGAGCGAGATATCCCCAACAGGCGTGCGAGGGCTGCATCCATACGCTCGTTGTGGAGGCCTTCTGGAATTGTTACTAACTTATTTTCGCGCTCAGCCATGATCTTTTTCATCTTCTTTTGTCTGCATAATTGTGGGTGGCATAGGGTTAATATTTCGTATGGTCAGGATACAGGCCAGAAGAGCTGCAATAAATATCGATGAGTCCGCCAAGTTGAAAGTCGGCCAATGCGGAACCGCAATCCAGTCAACAACCTCACCACGAAAGAATCCAGGCGGGCGAAAGATGCGATCTAGCAGATTTCCACTTATTCCACCGAGCACAAGACCCGCTACGTAGGACCATGGTTGGGACTGTAACCGTCGAACCAGATAAACGGTCAGCACCGCTATAGCCAGAGAGAAGGATGAGAAAAAGAGCGTCGCTGAAGGTGCGAAGCTGAATGCAGCGCCCGCGTTGTAAGTCAGGTGAAGTTGTAGGAAGCGACCAAGTAGGGATATAGGTTCACTTCCAAGATATTGCAGAACAAATTGCTTTGAAATCAGATCTAGGCTGCAAGAAATAAACGAAACCCAAATGATGATTCGACGAACTTTCCAGAAAGAACTCCGGTTGATCAGCGGCGTTCTTCTTTCTGCTTGCAAGCCATGCACAAGGTCGCGCGAGGAAATACTTGTAGGCGAGCTTTACCTATAAAGCTGCCACATTCTTCGCACTTGCCGTAAGTTTTAGTGTCAATACGTTCCACGGCGCGTTCAGTCTGGGTCACCATGTCGCGGGCGTTATAGACCAATGACATTTCATGTTCTCGCTCAAATGTTTTGGTGCCAGCATCGGCTTGGTCATCCCCCGCTCCAACTCCAGCAGCCGCAATGAGGTCTTCCATTTCTGCTTCAGCATCTGCAAGTTCTTTGCGCAAACGCACTAATTCTTTCAGCAGCTGAGAACGCATATCTTTCAATTCAGCAGCTGACCATGCGCCTTCGGTTTCACTTACTACTAGTGGAGCCGGGGCGCCTTTAATCGGCTTAAGCGCTGCGCTCTTCTTTATTGCAATCGATGGTCGCTCAGGTGGCAACATCGTAAGGCGACGTTCCTCAACGACAATCTCTGCCGTATTTATTTCACGCGGCGCCACACTAATAGTTGTTGAGTCACCTTTAGTTGTACTCTGCAATTTTGCGGCAATGGGCTTTGCGGGACCTTTTGGAGTCTTCAAAACTTGTGGGGCTTTCTTTGCCTCAACTTTTTTGGCAGCTACTTTTTTAGCTGGCACTATCTTTTTAGCTGGAGCTTTCTTTGCAACTGCTTTTTTGACCGGTGCTTTTTTAACTGGGGCCTTTTTTGCAACTGCTTTTTTTACTGGCGCTTTTTTTGCTGGGGCTTTCTTCACGGGAGCTTTTTTCTCTACTTTCTTAGGGTTCTTAGATGCCGCTTTGGCTGACGAAATTTTGGATGGTGCCTTCTTTGTGGCTTTTACCGACTTCGCGACTTTCTTCATCGCAAGCTCCTCTAACTTATCTCGGCCTCGCTCGATTGCGGGTGACCACGTACATCTGGAAATCCGCGGATTGCGGCTTAACTCAATGCAGGGTAAGCGGCAAGGCTAAGACTTCACGCGCCTAAACTCCAACTCAGCCACGCTAGAATTCCACCCCTACGCTCAACCAATTGGTCGAAGCATCAGTTTGAAGGAGATTACCCGGTGACTGTGTTCAAGGCTCTCTCTCCCCAGATCGACCTGCCTGCTACTGAGCACGCCATTCTCTCATTCTGGGAGACCCAATCTATATTTCAAAAGTCGATTGCCGCCGGTGAAGGTTCTGATAACTGGACTTTTTTTGAAGGCCCACCGACGGCTAATGGCGTGCCCGGCACGCATCACATTGAGGCACGCGTTTTCAAGGATGCATTTCCGCGTTTTCAAACGATGAATGGAAAGCAAGTTATTCGAAAAGCTGGATGGGATTGCCATGGCCTTCCAGTGGAGATTGCCGTAGAAAAAGAACTTGGATTTACTGGGAAAGGTGATATCGAAAAATTTGGTATCGCAGAGTTTAATGAAAAGTGTCGAGTGTCAGTACAGCGCCATGTAAGTGAATTTACAAAAATGACACGGCGCATGGGCTTCTGGGTAGATTTCGATGAAGCTTATTGGACCATGTCACCTGAGTATGTCGAGAGTGTGTGGTGGTCACTTCAGCAAATTTGGAAGAAGGGCCTTCTTGTTCAGGATCATCGAGTAGCGCCTTATTGCCCAAGATGTGGAACAGGATTATCAGATCACGAACTTGCTCAGGGTTACGAGACCGTCACCGACCCTTCTGTATATGTTCGCTTCCCCGCAACTTCTGGGAAAATTGCTGAACTCGGGGCTTCCTTCCTCGTTTGGACGACCACTCCTTGGACTCTTGTTTCCAACACTGCTATTGCCGTAAATCCAAGCGTTGAATATCAAGTCATTGAAATACCGAAAGATGAATCAACTGAGCGACTTGTCGTAGCATCAAATCTTGCACACGCACTTGGCGAAGAGCGCACCGTTATCGCAACATTCCAAGGCTCAGAGCTTGAAAAAATTACTTACTCACGGCCCTTTGATTTAGTTGAAATTCCAGATTCACATTTCATCGTTCTGGCTGATTACGTAACAATCGAAGATGGAACCGGACTAGTGCATCAGTCACCTGCCTTTGGCGCCGATGACTTACAAGTCGCTCGTCGATACGGTCTGCCAGTAATCAATCCGGTAGCGCCGGATGGAACATTTTTGCCAACCGTCGGGCTCATTGGAGGAATTTTCTTTAAAGAGGCTGATAAGACTCTCATCAAAGATTTAAAAGCTAGAGGACTGCTTTTCAAGCAGTTGCAATATGAGCACTCCTACCCTCATTGCTGGAGATGTCATACGGTTCTAATTTATTACGCGCAACCTTCATGGTATATCCGTACTACTGCCATTAAAGATCAGCTCATTCGCGAAAACCAGAAAACTGATTGGCATCCTGAAACCATTAAGACAGGACGTTACGGAGATTGGCTCGACAACAATATTGATTGGGCCGTATCCCGAAATCGCTACTGGGGTACTCCATTGCCAATTTGGCGATGCTCAGAGAAACACGAATACTGCATTGCATCATTGGCCGAACTTTCTGAATTATCCGGCCAAGACGTTCGCAACACCGATCCACATAGGCCATTCGTCGATGACATTACCTTCGCTTGCAATACACCTGGGTGTTCTTCGACCATGGTTCGCGTGCCTGAGGTTATTGATTGTTGGTATGACTCTGGTGCAATGCCATTTGCTCAATGGGGATATCCTCATAAAGAGGGATCGGCCGAAAAATTTGCTGCGGCGTATCCAGCTGATTTCATCTGTGAAGCAATTGACCAGACGCGTGGTTGGTTTTACACCTTGATGACGATTGGCACGTTGGTCTTTGACGAAAGTTCATATAAAACTGTTCTCTGCTTGGGCCATATTCTTGATAAAGATGGACGCAAGATGAGCAAACATCTTGGTAACGTATTAGAACCTATATCGCTAATGGATCAACATGGCGCAGATGCCGTGCGTTGGTACATGCTTGCCGCAGGCTCACCATGGAGTGCAAGACGTGTAGGACACGATGCGCTTTCAGATGTTGTTCGTAAAACATTACTTACTTATTGGAACACTGTCTCGTTCTTCACTTTGTATGCAAAGGCCTCAGATTTCGCAATTTCCACACCATCCACACCTTCCACACTAGAAGGCTCGACGACTGATACTTCAGCAACACCTCTAGCAACGCCTCTAGCTACGATGGATCGATGGATCCTCTCTGAACTTCATTCACTTACGCGCAATGTTGAAAAAGCATACGAAGGTTTTGATTCCCAAGAAGCTGGCAGAATTCTTGCAGCCTTTATTGATGACCTCTCGAACTGGTATGTGCGTCGCTCTAGGCGCCGCTTTTGGGATGGTGATGTTTCAGCGCTCACGACTCTCTACACATGCTTAAAAACAATGACTCAACTTATGGCGCCGATGGTTCCCTTTATCACCGAGCACGTATGGCAAGAATTGGTACGAGTCGCAGAGCCAGCAGAATGTGAATCTGTACATTTAGCTCACTTCCCTCAATCAGAGCCTGCTCGTATTGACGAAGAGCTCTCTACCTCTGTGGCTCTATCGCGCAGATTAGTTGAACTCGGGCGAGCTGCTCGCGCAGAGTCCAAAATTAAAATTCGCCAACCGCTAGGACGAGCCCTTGTATCAGCGCAAGGTTGGGAAAAAATGGATATTGAGATTCGCACCCACATTGCAGAAGAACTCAATGTTCTCAAGATGGATGAGCTTTCATCAGCCGGGGCGGACTTGGTCGATATCTCCATCAAAGCTAATTTTCGATCAATTGGATTGCGATATGGAGCAGATGTCCAAGCAATTGCCTCCCATATCAATCAGAGTGATGCCGGTATACTCGTAAAAAGTTTGCGTGCTAATCACGCGGCTACTCTCTCCTATGAAATAAATGGTGAGGTTAAGCAGGCTGACATCACGCTAGAAGATCTTGTAGTTACCGAGACGCCAAAGTCTGGCTGGTCGGTTGCAAGTCATTCCGGTGAGAGCGTTGCTCTAGATCTTGAGTTAACTCCTGAATTAATACTCGCTGGACTCGTCCGAGAAGTAATTCGTGCGATTCAAGAGGAACGTAAAAATTCTGGGCTAGACATTAGTGATCGTATTCTTGTTGAATGGAACGCTCCCGAAAGTGTCGCATCAGCTATTGCTTTCGGTGAAAAGGAAATTTCGGAAGAAGTTCTGGCAGTAAGTTTTACCCAAAATTTAACACTCACTGCGGCTAGCAATGATCTGGGACTCTCGCTTAATTTAATAAAGCAGTAAAAGTTATATTAACTTAAGGAATTAAATGCGTTGCGCGTGACAATATTTGTACAGCGAAGAAGACAATGATGAACGAAAGATCCACCGAGACAGCCCCGAGTCGAAGTGGTGGAATAAAGCGACGCGCCACCTTCATCACTGGATCAGTTATTCCATAAATTATTTCAGCTATAAACAAGACCACACCACGTGGGCGCCAAGCCTGTGAAAACATTCTTACATAATCAAGGATAAGTCGCCCAAGAAGAGCGAAGAGAAAGAGTTGCAGGATTCCATTTAGAATCCCTCCAATGCTTACCATCAGGATTGATTAAAGAAGCTTGCCTCAGTCGCTGCAACTTTACCTTCGGTTGAAACACGAACGTTAGGTGGAGTTAGCAAAAAGACTTTTGACGTCACGCGCTCGATACTTCCAAAATGTCCGAACACCAAACCAGATGCAAAATCGACAAGGCGTTTGCGCTCCGACTCATCCATATCACTTAAATTCATAAGGACTGGTTGGCCTTGGCGATACTTCTCTCCAACAGTTCGTGCCTCGTTATAAAACCGTGGGTGAATAGTAAAAATTTGATCCAATACAGGAAGTTCTGTTTGCATCGCTGGTGCTTGCTGTGTGCGATTTGTCTGGCCAGCAGGCGAAGCCCACGAAGGTGTTCCTGCCGCAGCTGAGGTTGGTACAGCTCGTACACCGCGTACGTTTCTCTCAGATTTTTGAGCGTTGCGAGGTTCACGAGACTGCTCGACTTGCGCGACCGATTGAAGGTCATCCTCGTCGTCTACTAAACCGAGGTAATTTGCGACGCGTTTAAATGCATTAGCCATGGGTTAATTTTAGATGAACGGTGGGCGTGAACCGAGGATTGAGCTTCCCACGCGGATGTGTGTCGCTCCGGCCATAAGGGCGGGCTCGAAATCTCCACTCATCCCCATGGACAACTTTTTCAATCCATGTTGTTGAGCAAGGCCTTGAAGCTCCTCAAATGCTGCACTCGGATTACCTTCCAAGGGTGCCACAACCATCAAGCCAGTTACTGGGACCGATGATTTGGCGATGAAACCTTCGACCTCATTACGTGGAATACCTCCACGATGTTTCGCATCGGACTCAAGATTTACTTGTAAAAAATATTCATGGCTACTGATGTTCTCAGTTCTAGCAAATTTACCAGCGTGATCCAAAGAATCTAAAGAGTGGATTGTTTGAGCCCAATTCGCGATAGATGCAATCTTGTTTCCTTGAATCTGACCTTGAAAATGCCAATGCGAGTCAGGTGGAAGAAGTGGAGCTTTAAGAGCCCCTTCTTGGTCACGATTTTCACCAAAATGTTTGATACCTAGCTCATACAAAATCAGTATATCCTCAACCGGAAAAGTTTTGGTCACCGCGATCAGCGTCACCTCAGATCGATCTCGACCCACCGAAGATAGGGATGTTTTAATCCGATTTTCTACCTCTGCCAGATTCGCAGCAATCTCTACCTTTCGATTATTCACAGAGTCACTACTCCAACTTGTCGGCCCTGCGTTTCACCATTCATTTGAGATCTTCTATGTGAGAAATGATTCAATGACTCTTTAGTGCAGATACCCAGATTTTGGGCATTAACCCCTTCGCTGCCAAGTTGATGGGTGATCGCCGACTGAAGATCAAGGCAATGCAATTCCTCGGATGTGGTCGACTGCGGAAAAGATTGAGTCACTTGCTGATACATATCTAGTGAAACTTCATAGCAGTTCGCACAAATTGATGGTCCTAAAATTGCTTCATACTTTTCAGCACTTCCGGGCTCAGGTGACACAGGTGACTCGAGTGACCGGAGCGCTTCTAGCGTCTTAGCGATAATTCCATTTGTCATTCCAATCCTGCCTACGTGGATTGCTGCAACTGCGCTTTTTGAATGAATGAGAACCGGGACACAATCACCCACCAGGACTGCAAGTGAAAGATTTTTTTCAGCGCTCACGATTGCATCCGCACTTACTGGGGTCATCTGCGACCCGCTTCCATTGTGATCGCCAGAAGTAACTATCCGAACGTCATTGGAATGACTCTGTCTCATGAACACTAACGATTTCGTAGCAATTGATTTTTCAAGACTTCGGCGGCGCTTTAGGACCTCTTCTGCAGATTCATCGAGATCAAGCCCAAAATTGCCCCAACCTATGGACGTGAAAAGAATTCCAGCCATGAAGAGTTATCGCATGAAATCTGGAATGTCTATCTCATCTTCTGCAACGAGGTCTTCAAAAGTGATACGGCGGCGAGTAGATGATGCCGCAGTCGGAATTGAGTCAGTATCTTCAAGTCCTCCTAGATCCATCGCTACTGCAATGGGATCGTTCGCAGATATTGGATCTGCCTCTCCGCTCAGCGAAGCAGCGTTTAGAACAGGAACCGAAACACGCTTTGGTTGACCGCCATCAAAACCCGCAGCGATAACTGTTATACGTACTTCATCACCCAGCGCATCATCGATAACAGTTCCAAAAATAATATTCGCATCTGGATGCGCAGATTTAGCAACCATCTCTGCAGCTTCAGATAATTCAAAGAGTCCCAAGTCAGAACCACCAGCAATAGACAGCAAGACACCTCTGGCACCGTCTATTGACGCTTCCAACAATGGACTAGCGATTGCTAACTCAGCAGCGCGCGTTGCTCTGCCTTCACCACGAGCCGAGCCAATTCCCATAAGTGCAGAACCAGCACCAGCCATAACACTCTTTACATCGGCGAAATCTAGATTAATTAAACCGGGAGTTGTGATCAGATCAGTAATACCTTGAACACCGGAGAGTAGAACTTGATCTGCGCTTCTAAAAGCTTCAACTGCAGTTATAGAGCGATCGGAGATGGCAAGTAGTCGATCATTTGGAATAACAATCAGCGTATCTACTTCGCCACGAAGATTTTCAATTCCTTCTTCGGCTTGTGCTGTGCGATGTTTTGCTTCGAAGGAGAAAGGTTTAGTAACTACACCAACTGTTAGAGCTCCGAGATCTTTTGCAATCTTCGCAACGATTGGTGCACCACCCGTGCCCGTTCCTCCGCCTTCACCAGCAGTTACGAAAACCATATCTGCTCCGCGCAAAACTTCTTCAATTTCTTCACTGTGATCTAGCGCTGCTTGACGACCAACTTCAGGTGCCGCTCCTGCACCAAGACCGCGAGTGGAATTTCTACCAATATCTAATTTAACATCCGCATCACTCATGATGAGTTGTTGTGCATCAGTATTGATTGCAATGAACTCAACACCTTTAAGGCCAGCTTCAATCATACGATTGACAGCGTTAACACCACCACCGCCGATGCCGACGACTTTGATGACTGCTAAATAATTTTGCGGTGTTGCCACGTTATCTCCTCACTCTAAATCTCTAGTTGAGACTTAAAGTTTTGCTTCTTCGGTTGCGTAAAAGTAAGACCGCGACCTTGTCCAAGCAAACACCGACACGATTTATTTGTAATTAGTTATTCACTCACTTTTTTCTCGAAAAATGAATTTCTACACATTCCTATTTTTTCTATTTTCCCTATTTTCCCTATTTTGCTATTGGTGCTAATGGAGAAGAGAGATCAATGAATTTCACGGACGCATTCTCTGGAAGAGCCAATAGCGCACGTAATACTTTCACTTTTACAGTCACCTCATCCGATGTTCCCCAATTAATAATTACCCGGCCACTTCCAAGTTGCGTATGGGTGCTCTGAATCAGCGCTGATGAATGCACTGAAATTGATGAGAGGTTAGCGAGCAGATCAGGTGGGAGTTCTTGAATGAAAAGTGCCACGGCACTGAGCAAAGAAGGATCACTTGAGGCGAATGAAATAAGGGGGTACTTCTGTGCCCCTATATTTGTAAATATGGAGCCAGTTTTGTCTATCAGTTTTCGCACTCCAGTTGCATCCAAAAATTCACCAACTGGTACTCGCTCTTGAACAGTGACATATATTTTTCCATGTAGCCAATCACGGCCCACTTTTTCATTTTCGATCCAGTCCTGATTCGCAAGCTTTCGATTAAGTAGATGGATATCGACTCGTGCCAGCGGTTCACCCAAATGAAATTTGGTTGAGGGGTCTAATAGAAGAGCGCGAATTTCACTCGTGCGCTCTGTGCCATCAATCTCTAGCGAGCGAGCAGATAAAAGTGTGGACCACCCCAAAAAATAGATAACTAAAACAAGTAAAAGAAGGGCGAGACTTACGCCTGGGAAGTGCTTGATTTTGCTTTTTGGCAACCTAACCAAAGCGCTCCCCCAGCGCCTGAAGCATCACTGGTGCAATTGAATTAACATCACCTGCGCCAAGCGTAATGATGACATCTCCGGGCTCAACTAGCTTTGATACTTGATGAATAATTTCAATCATAGATGGTTGATAATGAAACTTATCTTCCGAGCGTCCTTGAGCAATCAAAAGTGAGGAGACGCCAGGTATAGGGCTTTCACTGGCTGCATATACTTCCAGGAGATAAATTTGATCTGCAATATTTAGGGCATTACCGAACTGCTGTGCAAACATTTGAGTTCGTGTATATCTATGGGGTTGGAAAATTACGAATAACTTACCGTTACCCGCATATCGCCTAGCTGTTTCCAAAGTGACGCGAATTTCTGTTGGATGGTGGCCATAGTCATCAACAATTCGAATACCAGCAACTTCTCCTTTTAGCTCAAATCTGCGTCGAGCTCCCGTGAATTCAGAAAGACCTTTAAGCAAATCACTTGACTGTGCACCCAGTGCAATCCCTGCTGCAAGTGCTGCGGCGGCATTGAGGAGATTGTGCGCACCCGGGATCGCAAGTTCGATATCTCCAATCACACTTCCTTTATGGGTTATGCGGGCAACGCCGCCACCTTCTGATAGGTGGATCCGAGAAAGTTGAAAATCATTATCGCCATTCTGCGAGCCGTACGTCATGACTTTCAGGTCGGTTCGATCAATCTTAGATAAAAGTGCCCTTACATTCTCATCATCACCGCATGCCACTAAAAACCCATCAGGCTTTATGGTCGAAATGAATTGCAGAAAGGCTTCGGCTAGTACGTCAAATGTTGGAAAGTGGTCCACGTGATCTAATTCAAGATTAGTGATTATCGCTCCGCTGGGCTTGTATGCAAGGAAAGAGCCATCCGACTCATCGGCTTCGGCCACGAAAATATCGCCAGTTCCCAGATGAGCATTGGTCCCAGACATATTTATCATTCCACCGATTGCAAATGATGGGTCAAGTGCAGCGCGCTGCAGTGCCACAGTCAGCATGGATGTCGTTGTTGTCTTTCCGTGCGTTCCAGCCACCGCGATTGAACGCTTGCCTTCCATTACTAATGCCAGAGCTTCGGCTCGGCGCATGATTTCCGCGCTTCGACTCTGAGCTGCAATGAGTTCAGGATTGTTTGCAGCAATGGCAGTAGAAACTACAACGACATCTGCGCCCATTTGGTTTGCCTCGGAGTGCCCTAAATAGATTGTGGCTCCAAGGGTTGCTAATTGGGAAGTCACGGCTGACTCTTTAGCATCTGAACCTGACACAGTTTTACCTTGTGCAAGCATTATGCGAGCAATTCCGCTCATGCCGGCGCCGCCAATGCCAATGAAGTGAAAATGATTTCTACTCATTTCAACCCCTTTAATGTCGATGCAGATAGTTTGGACTCAATCATCTTTCCAATTACGTCAGAAGCGTTAATTGGGAAAAGTACATCAGTATCACCAGCATCACCTACATCACCAGCATCACTAGAAGCTAATTTCTTGCCAGAGGCAATAAGGCTGAGCAAGTGTGCAGATAACCATTGCGAAGTAAATTCAGAGTTAGAAATCATTGTTGCAGCATGAGCATCTACAAGTGATTGCCCATTGTGTGACTGCTCACCGTTGCCGATAGCTAATGGGATTAAAAGAGCGTAGGTCTTGGTTATCCCAAGTTCATGACACGTGAGCGCACCACTTCTAGAGATAACTAAATCTGCGGATGCGTAGACGTCAGCCATATCATTGAAATAATGCACGGGTTGGTAACCGGGTAAAGCAGCTGGAAGTTCATTGTCTTTACCGACTGCGTGAACAAGTTGTATTCCTGCCCTCAAAATAGCTTCCCTAGACTCCTGAATGACCGAATTAATGTGTTTGGAACCCAGAGAGCCTCCGAAGACAACAACAATTGGGCGATCAGGGTTGAAGCCCCATTCGGTAGCCTTTCGTTTGCGAATCTCTAAGCGCTGAGTCAACGTCTGGGCTGCTAATTGAGTTATTTCCTTGCGGAGTGGAATTCCTACCAGCGATGCCCCTCGCCATCTTGCCCCAAATTCCCGAGTGCTTTCAAAGGAAATTAGCGGGATACCGCCAAGCCTCACTCCCAAACGGTTTGCTATTCCCGGAAGAGCGTTTGCTTCATGCACAAAAAATGGAATCCCCTTCGCGAAGGCCATTACATAAGATGAGGCACAAACGTATCCGCCAAAGCCCACAAGTAAGTCTGCATTAAGCATGGCCTTACGAGTTTGCAATAAGGAGCGGATAAAGCGAAATGGCCAAATGAAAGTGCCCAGAGTTAACCTGCGCGGAAACGACACTTTAAGAATTTCGTGAAGTTCAAATCCTGCTTCGGGCACCATGAACTTTTCCATACCCATGGCAGTTCCAATGAATTCGCATTCGATATTCGCACTTTGCGAACGTAACCAATTTCCCACTGCTAGCGCTGGCGCAACATGGCCCGCAGTTCCGCCCCCAGCCAAAAGCACAGTGAGCTTCTCTGTCTTCGCTTTATCTGGCATGTCGAACTTCCTTACGTGTAGCAAGAGCGACCTTAATTTCTGGATCCCTGCGAAGGACGTTAATCACAAAAGCTATTCCTAGGAAATTTGCGATGAGAGAGGAGCCGCCATATGAAATAAATGGAAGTGTCACTCCTACGACAGGAAAAATTCCAATATCTGATGCGACATTGACGGTCACTTGAAAAAATAGCCAAGCCCCAATTCCAGCACACGCATAACGAGAAAAGTGATCTTTAGTATGTAGCGCTGTTCGGAATATGCCGTAAATGAGCGCCGTAAAAAGAATCAAAACCAGAAGAGTTCCAATTAAACCAAGCTCTTCTCCAATTACTGAAAAAATAAAGTCAGTATTTGCCTCAGATAGATTGCCCCATTTTTGTCGACTTGCCCCAAGCCCTACTCCAAAAAATCCGCCACTTGCCAGACCCATCACCGAGTGGGCTGTCTGCCAACCAGCAAATTTGTACACCTGTGGGTCAAATGGATGTAGGACGGCTTGAAATCGATGAAGCCTATTTGGTTGGGTGATGATGAATGCGGTTGCGCAAAGTAGCCCACCAAATGAAATCATCGCAAAATGGCGCATCGGAGTTCCACTCAGAAAAATCATGGCCGAAGCAATAGCCATAACAATCAGCGCCGTACCTAAATCTTTTCCTACCATGATCATCGCAAGCAATAAGAGGGTGCCTGGTAGTAAATACATTACGAGTTGCATTGGAGTGAAGTGCCGGTCTGGATTTTTGTTAACCCGCTCTTCGAATTTCCTTAATTGCAAGGCACAGAAAAGTATCAATCCTAGTTTGGCAAATTCTGAAGGTTGCAGAGTGAAGGGGCCTATCCCAATCCATGATCGATTTCCATTAATATCACGCCCAATAAATGGAAGCTGAGGAAGTATCAGCCCAAAAACTCCGAGTGGAATTGCAACGCGAGCAAGCTTTTCCCAAATGGCAATCTTCATACGAGATGCGTAGCGAGTTAGTAGAAGCGCAATCCCCAGAAATAATAATTGTTTCAAAAAGATGGAATAGGTCGAGCCAGTCTGCTCAAAAGATTTCACAGATGAGGCTGATAAAACCATCACCAGACCAAGCCCGGATAGCGCGGTTACTGAAGTAAGAATGATGAAATAGGGCGCTGAAGGCCTAGCTAGAAAATGAGCATAACGGCGCATCAAGCACCCACTAGTTTATGGACACTTGAAGCAAAGAGATCGCCTCTGTGTGAGTATGAGGTGAACTGATCCATTGAAGCGCAGGCTGGTGCTAGAAGTACAGTTTCCCCAGTTTGCGCAGTATCTATTGCTTGCCTAATGACCGCATCCATGAGTTCATTAGGGCTGTCGTAATCGTTAATGATCGTTATCGAGACAGAAGGTGCAAACTTTTTTAGCGCTTCTGCAATCACATTGCGATCTCGCCCGATCAAAATTGCGCCTACTAGTCTCGGGGCCACGCGTTTGACCAAAGTATCCATGTTGGCACCTTTAGCCAAACCTCCGGCAATCCATAAAACCTTTTCATGAGAGAGAATTGAGGCAATTGCTGAATGTGGATTTGTGGCCTTTGAATCATTTACCCAAGAAATTCCATCTTTTTCCATCACAACTTCAATTCTGTGGTGATCAAGAACGAACGTTTGAAGCCCTGCTTTAATAGCTAGATAATCAATACCAATAGCACGCGCCAACCCCGCGGCTGCAAGAGCATTAGAAACATTGTGTGGAACCGTAGGCTTGATATCAGTTAATTCTGCGAGTGCTTCAGCTCGACTCTCATCTTTTACAAAGGCTCGATCAACCAAAATCTCCTCAACTAACCCTAATTCACCAACTGCGGGAGTCTGAAGTGAGTAAAAAACTTTCTTGCCATTCCAGCTAGTTGACCTGTTTACAACTTCTACATCTTCTGCATTAAGAATCGCAATCTGAGAAAATGATAGAAGTCTAATTTTTGAATTAGCATATTGGTCAAATGATCCATGCCAATCAATATGATCTTCTGCAATATTGAGAATTGCACATGCCTCAAATCTGGCTTCGTGGCTCCACTCGATTTGAAAAGAAGAAAGTTCAATTGCAAGAAAGTCGTATTGGTCGGTCCTCGTGAGAGATTCAATGACGGTCTCCCCCACATTGCCACAAGCCGTACCGTGAATTCCTGCAGATTTAAAGATTGATGCAACCATCTGAACTGAAGTCGTCTTGCCATTAGTGCCAGTAAGCGCAATCCACTTTTGAGCTGGTGCTATGTCCTGCTTTATTCGCCATGCAAAATCTATCTCGCTAATCAACTCGGTACCCGAGCGACTGAGGGCTTCGATAATAGGATGAGACTTATTCCAGCCAGGAGAGATAATGGCTAGATCAATATTTTGCGCAGGAAAAGCTACTGTTGCGACTCCCTCGATCTCTTTTGAGCTTTCATCAAAAACCACTGGCTTAATTCCGTTACTAAGCAAAAATTTGGTTGTGGCAACACCCGTTACGCCAGCTCCGACTACTGCAACAGATTGTTGTTGAAGCTTTTCCAGGAATGACATCTCAAGATACGACCCATTGCGCATAAAACAGACCCAGACCTGCAGCCACGCTCATACCAGCAATAATCCAAAATCTAATAACAATAGTTACTTCAGCCCAGCCGAGTAGTTCAAAATGATGATGAAGCGGCGCCATCCGAAATACACGTTTACCGCCAGAGATTTTGAAATAAAGCGTCTGGATAATTACCGACATCGTAATTATGACAAAAAGACCGCCAAGGGCAATAAGTAGTAATTCTGTGCGAAGTGTTATTGCAAGCCCTGCTATTGCTCCTCCGAGTGAAAGAGAACCTACATCCCCCATGAAAATTTTAGCTGGCGATGTATTCCACCAAAGGAATCCAGCGCATGCCCCTGCAAAAGCGGCGGCAAGAACTGCAAGATCTAACGGATCTCTAACTTGGTAACACTTACCAACTGTTGCAAATACGCAGCTCTGGCGAAACTCCCATACACCAATCATGATAAATGCGAGGAAGGTCATAATGGAAGTTCCACTTGCAAGACCGTCTAATCCATCGGTGAGGTTAACTCCGTTGCTGGTGCCAAGAATGAGTAATATAACCCAGATAACAACTAGCACTGCTCCTAATTTAAGCGATGTATCACTCACTGTTGAAAGATGAAGAGATATAGGAGTTAAGCCAAAACTATCTGAGAAATGAATGCCGGCATATCCAAAGAGTGCGGCAACTATCGATTGCCCTATTAGTTTTTCCCGTGAGCGCAAACCAAGAGAGCGCTGCTTAACAATCTTAAGCCAATCATCGATAAAGCCAACTATTCCAAGTCCTACAACTAAACCAATAACGAGCATTGCAGAGGTGCTAACGCGAACGCCATCGAGAAGGTGACTAACAAAATATCCAATTGTCGATGCCGCGATAAGTACCACTCCGCCAATTGTCGGAGTACCTCGCTTGGTGTGATGGCTTTGTGGGCCGTCATCTCTAATAACTTGCCCATAACCTCGCTTTTCGAGAAAGCGAATAAGCGCTGGAGTAAAGAGGAAACTTAAAAGCGTAGCTAGGGATCCGGCTACCAGGATTCCTTTCACTTTGTTCCTCCTTCCGGTTTGGCTAAATTACCTTCAGCATTTGCTTTAACTTGTAAAGCAACGATTAATTTTTCTGCAAGCTCTTCAAGATGCTCCGCTCGAGATGCTTTCACAAGCACAACATCGCCTTGTGAAAAATGTCGACTGATTGGGAGCGCCTCTTCCTGTGTTAAAAAATAGTGTGTTGTCATCTCATCACCGGCTTCGAAATCCAGATCTAGCCCCATAAGGTAAAGATCGGTTCCAACGGCAACGAAATGATCGATTCCAAGGTCAGAGGCGAGTCTGCCAATACGAAGATGATCTTCGGCTTCTGACTCGCCGAGTTCATGCATCTTGCCCAGAAAAGCCCACGAGAGTCCGCCTCGTTCTTGAGCCAAAAGAGCAAGAGTACGTAAGGCTGCCGATGCGCTATCGGGATTAGAGTTATATGCGTCATTAACAATGACAATTCCACCGATCTCGTGAAGCTCCATTCGCCACTTACTCGCGTTATCGGCGGTCGAAAGCGCTGCTGCAATTGATTCAATCCCGATGCCTAATTCAGTAGCAACAGCGGCCGCAGCTAATGCATTTGAAATTTGATGAAGTCCAAGCAGGCGCAAACTAACTGGAGCGCGACCAGCTGGTGTGACAAGATCAAAGTGAGCATGTCCCTCGCGAACTTCAATATCCGCAGCTCTCACAGTATTGCCTGCGCTTTCACCAAATGTGAGAGTTTTTAGTTGACGACCATCAGCCATATGTGGCGTGAATGCATCGTAAGTCCCAAGGATTGCAGTTCCGGATTCAGGAAGTGAATCGATGAGCTCGCGCTTGGTCTGTGCAATTGTTTCTAGGGAGCCGAATTCACCGAGGTGGGCACTTCCAACGACCAGCACAAGTCCAATAGTGGGTTGCGCAATTGAGCAGAGGTATGAGATATCCGTGGCGTGACGTGCACCCATTTCAATAATGCAATATTTAGTAGAATCAGAAGCAGATAAAATCGTGACCGGAACCCCGATTTCATTATTGAACGATCCACTTGGAGCAATAGACTCTGCATGCGAGGAAAGAATATGCATCAGCAAATCTTTAGTTGTGGTCTTGCCTTGAGATCCTGTAAGACCAATAAAGACTGTATTTTCCATTTTTGATCTTGCGTATTTTGCAAGTTCCGTTAAAGCTATCAAAGCGTCATCAACGATAATCGATGGCAAATCCATCGATCGCGTGCACAGGACAAACTGAGCTCCAGCAGCAACCGCCTCAGCACAAAAGTCGTTACCATCACGCCGCTCACCGGGTAGCGCTACGTAAAAAGTTCCAACACCAGATTTGCGAGAATCGACGACTGGAGTTGCGCTGGTGAGTGCAAGTGGATCCAGATTTTGAAGTGTGCCGTTGGTAACGCGTGCTATTTCCTCAAATGTGAGAGTGATCATGTTAACCGCTCAATAGCTCTTGCCAACTCAAGGCGATCATCGAATGGATATTTGATTCCTGAAATTTCTTGACCAATTTCGTGGCCCTTACCTAGAACGATGACGCAATCTCCGGGCTCAGCTTCTGCAACCGCAATAGCTATTGCTCCTCTGCGGTCGGGTTCCACGTGAGAACTCGTTCCAAGGTCGATGCCCGTAATCATATGTCGAAGAATATCTTCTGGGTTTTCGCTACGTGGATTATCCGATGTCATAACAGCAAAGTCGCACCCTTGCGTTAACGCCTTACCCATTAATGGTCTTTTTGAATTGTCTCGATCCCCACCACATCCGAGTACCCCAATTACACGCCCTGGAGTGATCTCTCGAACGGCTGCTAACACCTGCTCCACAGCATCAGGCGTATGTGCATAATCAACAAATGCTAAGAATTTCTGGCCAATATCAACTCGCTCTAGTCGGCCTGCTGGGCCCTTTAGCCGCGACAAATCATTTCCTATTGCGAGCGGATCCACTCCACTATCTACGGCAAGAGCGATTGCCATAAGCGCATTATCTAAATTATAAGAACCTAAAAGAGGCAAAAACCCTTCGATCAGAATTCCACCGACTCCTCGGATAGAAACCTCATAGCCCTTGCTACTAATCTCATGTTTAACATAGTGCCAAGTGGCAGATCGCGAATCCCGTGAAACTGTTTGGACTGGAATTTGAGAAATTTCAAGAAGCTTCATGCCATAGGGATTATCTATATTTATGAAGCCTTGATCTGCAAATTCTGCGCTAAATAGCTCTGCCTTGGTAGCAAAATAGTTTTGCATGCTGCCGTGATAATCTAAATGATCTTGGGTCAGATTAGTGAA
>CAIVOW010000187.1 GCA_903907665.1 uncultured Actinomycetes bacterium
GCGCTAGGAAAAATGCTCCCGTTGTTTCGTTTTGGTCTTGGCGGCAAGCTCGGCTCAGGTAAGCAATGGTGGTCGTGGATTACTTTGCACGATCACATCCGAGCGGTTTGTCACTTGCTTGAATCACGGGTTGAGGGTCCAGTTAACGTTACTTCACCAAACCCAGTAACAAATCAAGAATTTACTTCGGCTCTCGCCCGGGCATTGCACCGCCCAGCATTACTTCCAGTACCCGCAATCGCACTTAAAATTGTGCTCGGTGGATTTTCTAGTGAAGTACTGGGATCTAAAAGAGTCGTTCCAGAGGTGCTATTAGAAGATGGTTTTACCTTCGACTATCCGCATGTGGTTAACGCTTTAGCGCAACTCGCCGAATAATCTCTTCAGCCACTAACCGACCAGACTCCATCGCGCCTTGCTGCGATGGGTATGTGCAGTGGTCTCCCGCTAAATAAAGGCTATTTGTTATTCGCTGCTTAGAGTAGAGCGGTTGTCCAACTCCGTGCATCGGTAGCGACTGTTTGATTTCATATTTGGCTAAAAGTTGCCAATCATGAGTTGAAATTTCCCATATCTTAGAGAGTTCGCGTCGTACATCACTTTCAGAAATAGGACCAAGAGTTGTGCTTGCAATGAGAGTTTGCCCAATTGGCGCATAAGTCGGAGCGAGCTTTGACATAACAACAGAATTGATAACACCACCAGTTCTCTGTGCGGCAAGCAGATCTGAATTCCTTAATTCACCTTGAGTTACGTGGTACCAGGTTGTTGATGGCAGAACTTCGGGAATGGTTCGACCCTGAATAAGCTGATGAGCAGTTGTTGGATCGGTCGCAACAACAACAAAATCTGCAACTAACGATTCATTATCAGTAATAACTCTTCCTTCTGAGATTTCTTGCACAACGCTCTGGTAGCGAATATTGCTTACCTTCGACGCAAGTAGTGAAGAAAATACACCAACACCTTTAGACGGTACTCCTGGCCTACCACTTATGAATGAACGCAATATTTTCTGCGCCGCGTCAGCTGAAATATTGGATGGCTCGGTGAGAAAGACTCCGCGCAGAAAAGGCTGCAAAAGTTGCGTATAAAGGTTTTGAAAATTGACCGCCTTCTGTCCGAGGGATTCCGAGTTCACCGCATGAGTACTTAGAAATTGTAAAAATGCGAATTTCTCTCGTAAAGACCCTGGACTTGTAACTGCACTAGCAATTGAGTACCTGGCGCTTGTTTCACCATCAATAACTCTAAATCCGGCTGGCAAGTGGATAAATTCAGATGAATCAATAATGTCAGCTGCAATTACTTCTGGATACTTAGGATTTATAACTTGGAAACCATGATCTAAAACAAATCCATCAATGTAGTCACTCTTCATTCGTCCGCCAGGTCGCTCTGAACTTTCTACTACGAGGACGTCAAAATCAGCTTTTTCTAGATATCGAGCAGCAGTTAAGCCAGCCAGGCCGGCACCGACGATAACCACATCATGTCTCATCGAATCGAGCTCGCCCTAGCCTGATCAAGAATGAGTGCGACGTCCAGCGCGTCTTGAATCGAAACAGGCATAACTCCCTTTCCGCGAATTGCATCAGCAACTGCGATATAAAAATGGGTGTAGTCACCTGCAACTGCATCGAAGGGAACACTCTCGTTTCCTCGGACAAGCTGAGCCGGCGATGTTGTATCTATTTTCCATCCACCTTTACCAGGATTTACTCCAGCGCGAAGTAGCGGTTCCTGCTTATCTAAGTCATTGATAACAAGTGATCCCTTATCCCCCATTAATCGAATGCGTGGGCCAGGAGCACCGACAATCGCAGAGGCAGATAAGTATGAGTCGACACCTGAATCATGACGAAGGACTAATACAACATCATCATCAGCAAGACCGCGGATTGAACGTACGGAGGAATAGACTAATTTTGCCGGCCCAAACCAATCCAAAACTAATGAAATCAAGTGAGGTTGCAGGTCAAGCAGATTTCCCCCACCATCTGCAGCCGAAGAATTCTCGCGCCAAGAATCTGGATTACCTTCTGCGCGAAATCTTTCAAAACGAGAATCAATGCGAAAGATGTTGCCTAGAATTCCGCTTTTGATGGCTTTTTTGATAGTAAGTGCATCGCTATCCCATCGACGGTTGAAATAAGTTGTCAGTAGCGAGCCCGTTTCGCCTGCGACGTCTGCGATTAACTTAGCTTCGGTAAAAGTGCGTCCCATAGGTTTATCTACTACAACGGCTGCGCCCGCACGTAATCCTGCAATCGCATCAGCTGCGTGGGAGACGTTCGCCGATGCCACTACGAGTAAATCAATTTCTTGATCAAGCATGGAAGCCACCGAATCGAAAGCGCGTGCCTCAGGAAAATCTGCTTTCAAGTTCGCCACTCGCTCTAAATTTTTCGTAGTAGCGCCTACAACGTCAAATCCGGCGGCGCGCAGGAATGGTGCATGAAAATAGCGTCCCGCTAGGCCATAACCAGCTATCCCGGCGCGCAGTGGCCTATCGCTCATTAACGCTAATTCGCTTCTATGTTTTCATTTGCGAGTTTGGATGGCCACCAGATTTTTGGTCCGATAACATGAACAAGAGCAGGCACCAATATTGAACGAACTACCAAAGTATCAAGCAGAACTCCAAACGCCACAGCGAATGCGATTTCAGCTAGGGCAACAAGAGGTAGGACTCCTAAAACAGTGAAAGTAGCCGCAAGCACAATTCCAGCTGATGTAATCACACCACCTGTCACCGTGACGCCTTTCGTTACGCCAGCACGAGTACCAAGCTTTATTGACTCTTCTCTCACCCGCGTCATCAGGAAGATGTTGTAATCAATTCCGAGGGCTACTAGGAAGATGAAGGTGAAGAGAGGAAAACCAGTATCGGCTCCTGCAAATTTGAAAATATGGTTGAAAACAACTGCCGATACACCGAGTGTGGCAACAAAGGAAACAATAACTGTCACCAGCAGAACTGCGGCTGCAAATATACTTCGCAAAAGGAGTCCCAAAATAATTGCGATCAATACAAGCACAATTGGGATCACCAGATTGCGATCATGCGCCGACGCAATATCGACGTCATAAAATGTTGCACTCAGCCCACCTACAAGAGATGCGGGATCAAGGGCATGCATGCCTGCTCTGATGACAGGTACAAGTTCGCGACCCTGCGCGGAATCAGCTGCCACCGTCAACGTCGCATCCAGAACTACATTCCCATTGACTACCTTCACGGCAGGTAGCGGCTGTCCAGGTATCGCTTGTCCCTCTAATTCTGGTGCTACTGATGACACTCCTGCAATTGTCTGCAGCGCTGTTGTGGCCTGAGCAACATTCTCTTTCTTAATGAGAATTTGAGTTGGCTGATTCTGGCCACCAGGGAAGTGTTTCAAAAGCGCCTCTTGCCCTATCAAGGAATCTGGATGAGTTGTAAAGCCTTGCGTCGTAGAGATTCCATTAGCCTTAAGTGTCGTAATTAGGCTTGCGAAAATAAGCAAAATTACCGTTGTGATAATTGCAAACTTCTTTGGACTATTGGCAGTTGCATTTGCAACTTTTGACCAGATACCAGTGAGCTTTTCGTCGTGATCATCATGGCGAGGAATTCTTGGCCAGAATATCCAGCGACCAAATACAACCAGCAGTGCAGGAAGAAGGGTAAGGACGGTAATCATCGAACTGATGATTCCAATAGCACCAACCGGACCAAGACCACGTGAATTACTTAGTTGGCACAGTAGTAAAACAAGAAGTCCCAACGTCACCGTACTTCCAGAAGCAATAATCGGCTCAACAACCCCTCGCCATGCTTTCTTCATAGCGTCAAAGCGTGAATCATAATGATGTAGCTCTTCGCGGTAGCGGGCAATTAAAAGAAGGGCGTAATCAGTTGCAGCCCCAATAACCAAAACGGACAATATTCCCTGTGACTGGCCATCTAAGGTAATTATGTTGTGCTTAGCTAAAATGTAGATGACACCACCAGCAAGTGATTCGGCAATGAGTGCGGTGAAAAGTGGGAGAATCCAAAGAATGGGAGAGCGGTAAACGATTATCAAAATTACCGCAACAACTAATACCGTTGTAATGAGAAGGCTTGAATCAATACCACTGAAAGCACCAAAGAGATCAGCAAAAATTGCAGCGAAACCTGTAACGTGCGAAGTAAAACCATTTGCCTTCGCATAGTTGCCAGCATAGAAACGTATCGAATCGACTACTGCAGGAAGCGCAGGCTTTTTATTAGCGAGCTGCGATCCAGCATTGGTATTGTCAAAGGGCACATTTGCTAGAAGGGCTTTTCCGTCTTGGGAAGGGAATGCAAATATCTTCTCCCCTGGTGTTAAAAAGTCTCCAATAGTTTTATTTACGCCAACAATTGCTTTTCCATCCTTTGCCACAAGCGGCTGGGATGCAATCGTGCCCAGAAAAACGTTTACTGAAGCTATCTTCTCTGGGGTGACGCTACCTTCAAAAAGAACGAGAGCAGGTAGGGATTTATTTGCATTGACAGTAAAAGACTTATAGGCATTTGCAAACTTTTGTGCCTCGGCGTGCGCAGGAAGAAAATCGGCATTGTCATTCTTCTGGACCGAAGAAAGATTTCCAAAAAGTGGCCCCACGGCCCCTGAAATCCCAAACCAAACGATGATGGTGATGATTGCAAACCACAGAGGTTTGCGCGCCTTAATTTTGCTGGATGTTGTGAGCGACACAGGATTTCCTATTCTTCCTAAAAGCTAGGCGAACTCGACGCCCATCTATGGGTCAAGTTTAACCTCCAGTTGGGCCCCTAGAAGCCGAGTATCCACTGGGTATCAAGGTTCACCCTCGATTTAACTACTGTTCACTTCCCTATTAGGCTGATGCCGTGGGTTCAACTATTTCTGGGGCAGCAATAGCCCTCAAGCGCCAAGGTTTGGTCGATTATCAGAGCGCCCTTGATAGCCAAAGGCGAATTCATCAAGAGGTTGTCGAACAAACCCGTCCAAATACTTTGATATTACTTGAGCACCCATCGGTGTACACCGCTGGAAGACGCACCGAAGCTCACGAGCGACCAACAGATGGAACGCCGGTTATTGATGTTGACCGAGGCGGAAAAATTACTTGGCATGGAGAGGGACAGCTTGTCAGTTACCCCATCATCCGCCTCAAGAATAGAAATGAAGTGGTCGGCTTTGTGCGCGAGATCGAAGCTGCACTCATCAAAGTTTGCGCAGATTTTGGAATACAAGGTGAACAGTATTGCGACCGCTCAGGTGTGTGGGTGCGAGATGGCGGCGGTGATCGAAAGATTGCCGCGATCGGCATTCGAGTTGCCAAAGGCGTGACCATGCACGGGTTTGCGCTCAATGTTAATCCGGACATGATGGGATTCAATCAGATTGTCCCCTGCGGGATCGCAGATGCAGGCGTTACGTCCATGCAGTTAGAGTTGAGCCGTTCCATTTCTATCGATGAAGTTGTACCTTCTGTCGAGAAGCACATGTTTGAATCAATTTCACGAGTTGCGGAGTTCATTACCTTATGACGATTGCACCAGACGGTCGCAAACTACTTCGCATCGAAGCGAGGAATGCATCAGTTCCCATTGAGCGTAAGCCGGAATGGATAAAGACGCGCGCCAACATGGGTCCGCAATACACGCAACTTCGCTCCCTTGTAGCCAGAGAAGGACTTCACACAGTCTGCCAAGAAGCAGCCTGCCCAAATATTTTCGAATGCTGGGAAGACAAGGAAGCTACTTTCCTTATTGGTGGCGAGCGTTGTACTCGGCGATGCGATTTTTGCAATATCGATACTGGTAAGCCAGAACCTGTTGATATGGATGAACCACGTCGCGTTGCCGAATCAGTTCTTGCAATGGGTCTTAAGTATGCAACTATCACCGGAGTAACCAGAGACGACCTGGAAGATGAAGGCGTCTGGCTTTATTCAGAGACCATTCGAAAAGTGCACGAATTGAACCCTGGAACAGGGGTCGAGATGTTGGCACCAGATTTCAGTGGAAAACCAGAACTTCTCAATGTTGTCTTCGAGTCTCGCCCGGAAGTGTTTGCACATAACCTCGAGACCGTTCCTCGAATATTCAAAGAAATACGCCCAGCCTTTCGCTACGACCGATCACTGGATGTCATCACGCAGGCACGAAACTTTGGTTTAATCACAAAATCAAATCTTATTTTGGGAATGGGTGAAGATCGTTCGGAAGTTTCGCAAGCACTTCAGGACCTTCATGATGCTGGATGTGACTTGATTACTATTACGCAATACCTACGACCAACACCAATGCACCATCCAGTTATCCGTTGGGTAAAGCCAGAAGAATTTGTTGAGTTAGCTAAGGAAGCAGAAGATATTGGCTTCTCAGGCGTTATGAGTGGACCTCTTGTGCGATCGAGTTACCGCGCAGGTCGCCTTTATAAGCAGGCTCAAGAAAAACGCGCTCTTACTCATGGCTAAAAAAGTGGCTAAAAAAGTGGCTGAAACAACGTACCCACTTGTCGTTTTAGCTTTTAAAACTGCTTGGAAAGTTTTGGGTATAAAGTTTAAAATTTTTGGATCCGAGAACATCCCTGTGCAGGGCGGTGCGGTCATTGCAAGTAATCACATTAGCTATTTAGATTTTGCTCTTATTGGGACACCCGCCTCGAAGAAGAACCGATATATCCGGTTTATGGCCAAGAAGGAGATCTTCGATCATAAACTTGCGGGTCCACTAATGCGATCGATGAAACACATCAGCGTTGATCGCGAAAAAGGATCAAGCTCTTTGGTTGCCGCAATGCGTGCGCTCCGTGCTGGCGAAATTATCGGCATTTTTCCAGAAGCAACTATTTCTCTGAGCTGGGAAGTTAAGGAACTTAAATCTGGCGCAGTGCGCCTTGCCCAAGGGGCTGGGGTTCCGATTATTCCCGTAGCGCTCTGGGGTAGCCATCGAATTCTGACCAAAGCGCATAAGCCGAACCTGAAGCGCAATAAATTTCCTATCTATATCGCCTACGGAGCTCCTTACCTCGTGGAAAAAAACGCTGACATTATTGAAGAAGAAGCGCGACTCCATGAGAAAATTGCCGAACTCCTCCACTTAGTACAAGAGAATTACCCTGACTCCCCTGCGGGTCAATGGTGGGGTCCCAAGAGATTGGGCGGCACTGCTCCTACAATCAAAGAAGCTGAAGTAATTAATGCTCGTCGGAAAGCCGAACGAGAAGCGCGCAAAAGCGGCGAAGCTGCTGCAAAGAAAGAGAGTGAATGAGAATGTTTGGACGCAATAAAAAGGATAAGCAGGCTAAAAAAGCAGACACTCCTAAGACAGGTGGTGGCCAACTTCAGGTAGTTCGCGATGCTTTTGGTCTCGTTCGGAAAGAAAATCCAAGCGCGCTGCTTTACCTAGCCATAGCATTTATTGCCATGCTCATTCTGGGCGTTATTGTCGGAACCGTTGTGGGACATCCAATTTATTTTGGAATTCTTTTCATCCCAATCGGCCTCTTGGTTGCATTCTTTCTCTTTACTCGTTTTGCGAACTCCGCAGCCTTTGGATCTATTGAAGGCCAACTCGGTGCAGGGGCAAGCGTCCTCATGGGTATCCGTAAGGGATTTACAACGACTCCCGCTGTAGTCGTAAATCGCTCTCAGGATATGGTCCATCGCAGTATCGGACGATGTGGAATTGTGCTGGTGGGTGAAGGGGGCGTTGCGGTGCGACAGATGGTGAATGATGAGCGAAAGAAAGCTGAACGCTTCGTTCCTGGCGTGCCGGTTCATGAAATTTTTGTTGGTGATGGAGAAGGCCAAGTTTCAATTCGTAAACTTCAAAAAGCTATGAAGAAACTTCCGAAGAAACTTTCAGCTAACCAGCTTCGCGAAGTACGTGCTCGCCTAAAGGCAGTCGGTGGAATGGCTATGCCTATTCCAAAGGGTCCAATGCCTACTCGTGCGCCAAAAAACCCAGGCCGTTAACTAACACTTCGGTAGTACTTTACGACAATTGATTTTGCAATAATGTCATGGACTGATCTTCCACCACTTCTAAATATTGCTGGAAGAACCAAGATAATCAGCAACGTTCGAATCAATATGCGTGGGATTGAAAGCGCGCCGCCACTGCTGTAATCGATTACTTTAATTTTTGCTGCGCGTTGCCCAAACGAAGCGCCCTGCAGGATGGTCAGTAATGCGATTTCGATAAAAAGTATCCCCATTTGTAGGAAGAGGCGCTTGCTCATGTCTTTGGGTTCGATTGCGGTAGCCATAACCCAGGAGCCGAAGCTATCCAGGAAGAGTGCCCAAAGTCGCCGGCCAAGGGACGCCTCTCTGAAGCTTTTAGGCTTCGCGGGTAAGTCGGGTAAGTCGGGTAAGTCGGGTAAGTCGGGCAAGTCAGGCATGTCTAAAGAGTATCCGAGAGGCGCTCTCCGGCCTTCCTCCAGCCTGCCTAAAGGGCAAGAAACATACTTGTAACATTCACGATATGCCACTTTCACAGGGTGGCCGTACTATTTATCCAACAAGGACCCGCTGACGTGTCCGGAAATGTCCGACTAATTCCTGGATTGATTTCCACATCGGAAAGTAATTTCGGAAAACTAATAGGAGAACAATGTTTAAAAATTCTACTGAAATCTTCGATTTCATAAAGAAAAACGATGTGAAGTTGATCGACGTCCGCTTCATCGATCTGCCAGGAATACAGCATCACTTCAACGTACCTGTTGAATCATTTGATGAAGCTGTATTTACCGAAGGTTTGATGTTCGATGGTTCATCTATCCGTGGTTTCCAATCAATTCATGAGTCGGATATGAAATTACTTCCAATTCCTTCATCTGCTTACATCGATCCATACCGCACAGTGAAGACTCTTATTATTCTTTTCTCAGTTCATAACCCAATCGATAACACTCCTTATTCACGTGACCCACGCGGTGTTGTGAAGAAAGCTGTTGATTATCTTCAGTCGACTGGCATTGCAGATACTGCATTTTTTGCTCCTGAAGCAGAGTTCTACGTATTTGATGCGATTCGTTTCAGCACTGGTATGAACGAGTCCTATCATCACATCGATTCATATGAGGGTTGGTGGAATACCGGAGTTGAGAAGGATCCAGACGGTACTCCAAACCGCGGATACCGTACTCGTATCAAAGGCGGATATTTCCCGGTTTCTCCTACAGATCAATTCGCGGATCTTCGCGATGAAATGGTCATGAAACTCGGTGAAGTTGGACTCCTAGTTGAACGTTCACACCATGAAGTAGGAACAGCCGGGCAGATGGAAATTAACTATCGCTTTGCTGACATTCAACAAGCAGGCGACGATGTAATGAAATTTAAATACGTTGTAAAAAATACTGCTTGGCAAAATGGTAAGACAGCTACATTTATGCCAAAGCCACTCTTCGGAGATAACGGTTCAGGTATGCACGTCCATCAGTCCCTGTGGAAAGATGGAAAGTCATTGATGTACCAGAAGGGCAACTACGGAGACCTTTCTGATATTGCTCGTTGGTATATCGGTGGGCTGTTGAAGCATGCGCCATCTCTTCTCGCGTTCACTAACCCAACCGTTAATTCCTATCGTCGCTTGGTACCTGGATATGAAGCTCCGGTTAATTTGGCTTACTCAGCTCGTAACCGTTCTGCTTGTATTCGTATCCCAATCACTGGCGATAATCCGAAAGCTAAGCGCATTGAATTCCGATGCCCTGATCCTTCATCAAATCCATACCTAGCATTCGCTGCGATGTTGATGGCTGGCCTTGATGGAATTGAGAACAAAATTGAGCCACCTGCCCCAGTAGATAAAGATATCTACGAACTTTCAGGTGAAGAAGCTGCTGCAATTGCACAGGTTCCTGGTTCACTTGAGGCAGCTCTTGATAATCTTGAAAAAGATCATGCCTTCCTTACAAAGGGTGGAGTATTCACCGATGATCTCATCAGCACATGGATTACCTGGAAGCGTAAAGAGGAAGTTGATTATGTTCGCTTGCGTCCACATCCAGCAGAGTTCGAGCTTTACTACGATCTCTAAGATCTAATGACCGACTAAATCCGTCTCAACAAAAACCCCACCAGAGATGGTGGGGTTTTTTAGTTAAGCGTTAGAGATTTCTAGTTATTAGTAGGAAAGCCTAAATTCACTCCGCCATGGCTAGGGTCTAACCAGCGGCTAGTAACAACTTTTCCACGAGTGAAGAAATGCACTCCCTCAGTTCCGTGCGCATGCGTGTCTCCGAAGAGAGACTTCTTCCAGCCTCCGAAGGAAAAATAAGCCATTGGAACTGGAATTGGGACGTTAATTCCGACCATTCCAACTTCAACTTCATTTTGGAATTTGCGTGCCGCTCCCCCGTCATTTGTAAAGATTGCTGTTCCATTTCCATACAAGTGGCTATTCACCAAATTGAGCGCTTCCTCATAACTCTTGGCACGAATAACTGATAACACTGGGCCAAAAATCTCTTCTTTATATACTTTCATTGCGGGAGTTACATGATCAATGAGGGTTGGTCCAAGGAAGAAGCCGTTGCCTTCAACCTTTAGTGTGCGACCATCCACAACAACTTTGCCACCTTCAGCTTCGCCAGCATCAATGTAGCTTGCAACTTTATCGCGATGCACCTTGGTAACAAGTGGTCCCATATCGCTGCCTTTGGCGCCATCGCCAACTTTGATTGAGGCCATTCGTTGTGCAATCTTTTCTACCAACGCATCGCCAACAGGTTCTACGGCAACAAGCGCTGAAATCGCCATACAGCGTTCACCAGCTGAACCGAATCCTGCATTTACTGCTGAGTCAGCCGCCAGGTCCAAATCTGCATCTGGTAGAACAATCATGTGGTTCTTTGCTCCGCCTAGGGCCTGAACTCGCTTACCGTGCTTAGTACCTGTCTCGTAGACATACTGCGCAATCGGAGTTGAACCGACAAATGATATTGATTTGATTCCTGGATGCGCCAAGAGTGCGTCGACGGCAACTTTATCTCCGTGAAGCACATTAAATACTCCATCAGGTAAGCCTGCTTCACGCAATAGCTCTGCCATGAACATCGCAGCGCTTGGATCTTTTTCTGACGGTTTAAGAATCACCGAGTTACCAGTAGCAAGTGCAATTGGGAAGAACCACATTGGCACCATGGCTGGAAAATTAAATGGCGAAATGATTGCAACTGGCCCAAGTGCTTGGCGAATAGAGTAAACATCGACACCAGTTGAAACTTCTTCTGAGAATCCACCTTTTAGAAGATGAGGAATTCCGCAGGCGAACTCGACTACTTCTAGACCCCGAACTACTTCTCCAAGAGCATCACTTAAAACTTTTCCATGCTCTGCTGTAATGAGTTCAGCAATCTTGCTCTTATTTACATTCATCAATTCTCGGAACGCAAACATCACCTGAGTACGCTTTGTGAGAGAACTATGCCTCCACGTTGCAAATGCTTCAGTTGCAATCGCTACGGCGTGATCCACGGTGGCTTCTGATGCAAAATTCACCTTAGCTGAAAGCTCTCCGGTAGCCGGGTTGTACACATCTCCCTGGCGCCCAGATTCGCCCGCGTAGAGCGAACCGTTAATCCAGTGCTTGATTTCTTTTATTTGGGTCATAGAGGCACGGTACTTGATTTTAGCGCTCACTTCTATCCATATCCGCTGCGCCTATGTTAGATTCAAGGGGGAAAAGCAGGTAAATCAACGGGACTATAGCGGGGATAAAAATGGCATCCGAAAAAAGCGCAAAAGTATTCGCAGACGACAGAAAATATGTCTTTCATTCCTGGTCTGCCCAAGCGCAAATTACTCCCATGACAATTGAAAGCGGGCAAGGTTCGTTTTTTTGGGATTTTGACGGCAAGAAATATTTGGACTTCTCGTGTCAACTGGTCTTTACGAATATTGGCCACCAGCATCCAAAGGTCATCCAGGCGATCAAGGACCAGGCTGATGTTCTGGCCACTATCGCTCCTCAGCACGCCAACGAAGCTCGAAACGGAGCAGCCCAGCGTATTGTGGAGCTAGCTGGCGGAGATTTCCAAAAAGTTTTCTTTACGAATGCTGGTGCGGATGGAATTGAAAATGCAGTCCGTATGGCTCGCTTGCACACCGGTAAGAATAAAATTTTCTCAACTTATCGTTCATATCACGGCAACACTGGTTCGGCCATTAATGCAACGGGAGACCCTCGACGCTTTCCTAATGAGTTTGCGCTAGGCCATGTTCACTTCTGGGGTCCTTATCTCTACCGTTCAGCATTCTGGGCAACAAGTGAGGAAGAAGAATGCCAGCGCGCACTTGCGCACCTTGAGCAGACGATCATTTTTGAAGGTCCACACACTGTTGCGGCAATACTTATTGAGTCTGTTCCAGGTACAGCGGGAGTTCTCGTCCCACCTAAGGGCTATCTAGAGGGCATACGTGCACTCTGCGATAAATACGGAATCATGTGGATTGCTGATGAAGTAATGGCTGGATTTGGACGCACAGGTAAATGGTTTGCTTATCAACACACCAATGTTCAACCCGACTTAATTGTGTTTGCTAAAGGCGTCACATCTGGATACATCCCACTTGGTGGCGTTGTCATAACGAGCAAGATTGCGCAGACATTTAATGATCGCGTCTTCCCTGGTGGCTTGACCTATTCCGGACATCCCATCGCATGTGCGACAGCAATTGCAACTATCGATGCCATGAAAGAAGAGAAAATGGTAGAGAACGCTGCAATGATCGGTGAGAAGATAATTGGGCCAGCCCTGATTGAGTTAGCAAAGAAACACCTTATGATTGGTGATATTCGCGGTCAGGGAGTGTTCTGGAGTCTTGACCTTGTAGTGGATCGTAGTACTCGTGAACCGATGGCTCCATACGGAGCTTCGAGCCCGGCAATGAATGAAATCGTGGCAGAGTGCAAAAAAAATGGCTTGATGCCATTTAATAATTTCAATCGTATTCACTTAAATCCACCATGCAATATCAGCGTTGAAGATACGAAATTGGGTCTCGACATGTTGGACCGTGCTCTCACTGCGATGGCACATCATTACAAAGGCTAGTAAGCGGCAACTGTGAATAGTCTGACTTCGGTTTCGGCGATCACATTTGGTATTCAAGCTTTTGTGACGCTTTTTGTCATTCTTGATCCTCCTGGGGCGATTCCTATCTTCCTCACGCTTGTTTCAGAAAAAAAGCAGGCCGAGCGCGTTAAATTGGCCTGGCAAGGAGCAGCCTCTTCTCTCATCATTATTGTTGTCTTCGCTCTCTTTGGCCAAGTAATTCTTAATTATCTTCATATATCCCTTAATGCTCTTCAAGGAGCAGGTGGGCTTCTGCTATTTCTCATCTCGATGGAACTTCTGACAGGTAAGGGAAGCGAAGACTCCGCAACAAAGAATGTAAATGTTGCAATGGTGCCGCTAGGTACACCTATCTTGGCGGGACCAGGAGCCATTGTTACGACGATGCTCTACGTTCAATATGCGCATACCTCATCTGCAAAACTCTCACTTACGGCGGCAATCATCGCGGTCCATATTGTGATTGGCTTAACTTTGATGTTCTCAACCAAAATTTTAGGCATCATCAAAGATTCCGGAGTTACTTTAGTAGCCCGAGTAGCCGGTCTTTTAGTGGCTGCTATTGCCGTGGAGATGATGGTCCAATCCATTAAAGGATTTTTTAACCTCGCATAGCTAAATACACTAAACCAAGTATTACTACCAGAATCCCTAGCCAGCTCGTCATACTTAAGACATTTCCGAGCACAATAACTGCGAGCAAAGTTGCGGTTGCTGGCTCTGCTAAAACGAGAGTAGAGGCCGAACTAGAGTGCACGCGCTTTAAGCCATATGCATAAAGGGTATATCCCAACCCTGTAGTAAATATTCCAAGCCATAAAATTAATGAAATACCATTGATCGTAAAGATCCACCCGGTGCCTGCTGCAAAGCAAAACGGAAATACCAATATTGCGGCTAGTGAAAAAACTGATGCTGCAAGTTGGCTTGGTGCAATCCCAGCGTTCAGTTGTCGGCGGCTGCTGACATTGAAGAATGCGAACCCTAAACCAGCTATTAGCGCCAGAATTACTCCGAAGAGATTAAAAGCTCGGTCGCCATGGCTCACGTTCAGTAGCGCTATGCCGACCGTCGTTACGAGTGTTGCAATAAACCAGACACGTTTTGGCCTTTCTCCAACTAAAAAGTAGGCGACGATTCCTGTGAATATAGGTGCACTTCCCAAAGCGGTCAGTGTGGCAATCGGAACACCAGTCAGTCTTACAGATGCAAAGAATGAAAGCTGATAAATAGCGATACCTATTCCTGAGATCCAGATATCTTTACCACGAAATTTCAGTGGAGTTTTACGGTTTGAGACTTTTGAAATTACCACAAGAGTGAGGGCGCCAATTAAGAGCCTAGTACTGGCAACTGCAAGAGGAGAGACTCCATTTGCGAGCAAAGTTTGTGATGTTCCAGTAGTGCCAAAGCAAATTCCTGCTGCCAATATAGCCAGAGAGCCTAATTTTTTATGGTTCAGCTCGGTCACAATGCAAAGGTACCCTAGGGCAGTGATTGCAACCCAAAGCCTCGAACTCCGTGCGGCAGCCAGACTTCTCGTCAGCAATGTGACCGTACGAATAAATCATGGAGATCGAGTCGGGTTTGTTGGACGAAATGGAGCGGGCAAATCGACCCTCTGCAAAGTTCTAGCTGGTGAAACAATGCCGGCTGGCGGACAAGTTAACCGCACTGGAACTATTGGCTATCTCCCGCAGGACCCGCGCACCGGTGATCAAGAAGATAGCGTTATCAATCGAATTCTCTCTGCACGCGGCCTTGATTTAATTGTTGCCAGAATGCGTAAGGCTGAAGATGCCATGGCTACCGCATCACCTGAAGAGCTTGAAAAGGCGCTAGATCGCTACTCGACAGTGGACGCTGAATTTCAAAGTGCCGGTGGCTATGCGGCCTCTTCTGAAGCCGAGTCAATTCTCACAAATTTAGGTATTCCAGAACGACTTTTCGAAGAATCCCTGGAAGCCCTCAGTGGCGGACAACGTCGACGGGTAGAACTCGCCCGAATTCTTTTTAGTGGAGCAGACACTCTCTTGCTCGATGAACCCACTAACCACCTAGATGCCGAGTCCATCATTTGGCTTCGAGAGTATTTGATGAAGTACAGCGGTGGGTTGGTAATTATTTCTCACGATGTGGCTTTGATTGAAACAGTTGTTAATAAAGTTTTCTATATTGACGCTAATCGAAATGTTATCGATGTGTACAACATGGGATGGAAGAAATATCTTCTTCAGCGGGAACAAGATGAGCATCGCCGTAAAAAGGAGAGAGCGAACGCAGAGAAGAAGGCGGCGATCCTCTCCAAGCAAGGCGAGAAAATGCGGGCTAAAGCATCGAAAGCTAAAGCTGCCCAGGGAATGCTTCGTCGCGCCGATCAGCTTTTGTCAGGCTTAGAGGATGTTCGCGTCAAAGATAAAGTTGCAAAACTTCGCTTTCCAACTCCGGCGCCTTGTGGAAAAACTCCACTTACGGCTGAGGGATTGAGTAAATCCTATGGTTCACTCGAAGTATTTACTGACGTTGATTTAGCTATTGATCGAGGTTCTCGAGTCGTCATTCTTGGTTTAAACGGAGCTGGTAAAACAACTCTTCTTAAAATCCTAGCTGGAGTAAGTGAATCAGACACTGGGGCGGTAAATCCAGGCCATGGCTTGAAGATTGGTTACTACGCACAAGAGCATGAAATGTTGGACTTCGAGCGAACTGTTTTACAGAACATGATGTCTTCTGGTGCCGAAATCAAGGAGCAACAAGCGCGCCAAGTTCTGGGTTCATTCCTCTTTGTAGGCGATGATGTGGATAAATTGGTAAAAGTTTTAAGCGGTGGCGAGCGAACACGTTTAGCTTTAGCAACGCTAGTGGTCGGTGAAGCTAACGTTTTGATGCTGGATGAGCCGACAAATAACTTAGATCCTGCATCCCGTGATGAAATCCTTGGCGCCTTGACTGAGTATCAGGGCGCCGTGATTCTCGTCAGCCACGATGAAGGTGCGGTGCGGGCTTTGAAGCCAGAGCGCGTTCTGCTACTGCCTGATGGAGATGAAGATCTTTGGAGCGATGAATACTTGGATCTAATTTCACTGGAATAACTTGAGTTATCAAGCACGTAGTGCTTGAGCAAGTTCCCTAAAATCCTCAACAAGTAAATCAATTTCACGCTGCCCATGCGCAAGTGAAATTAACCACTGCTCATCAAGTCCTGGAGGCGTAATGATTCCGCGATTGAGCGACCATAGCCAAGAAAGCTCAGCAATTTTGAAATCAGTCGCCTTATAATCACGATAGTTGCGGACTGGTGTTACCGACCATGTGATACAACCTTTGATTCCAAAGCCCACTGTATGAGCTGGAAGCTGATATTCGTTGATGATTTCTGAGATTCGCTCTAAGGCTTGCATATTCAGAGCTTCAGCTTTCGCTAACGCCTCTGGCGTGCAAATCTTGTCGATGGCCCGAACGCCAGCCATTGCAAGTGGATTTCCATTGAAAGTTCCAAAATGTGGCATCTTATTATCAGACACAACTTGCATGATCTCGCGCTTTCCGCCAAATGCAGCAAGTGGTAGACCACCACCAATTGATTTTGCAAGAGAGATTAAATCAGGTTGTACGCCAATACGCTGAGCGGCGCCATGAGGTCCTGCTGTCAGTCCTGTTTTAACTTCATCGAAAATCAAGATGATTCCATATTGATCACATAGGTCGCGTACGCCTTGTAAGTAACCTTCGTCTGGAAGGACGATTGCTAGATTTTCCAAAACTGGCTCGACAATAAAGCAGGCTATTTCAGAACCATGGCCTTTAAAAATCTGTTCTAGTGATTCAAGATTATTAAATGGAACGACATACACGGTTCCAGGATTTGCGCCTTCTGGAATAACCGTATTTGGCATCTCGGGTGAACCGGCTTTGTCTAAGGCTGGTTTTACTGAAACCGTCAGGGGATCATATGATCCGTGATAGCCACCTTCCACCTTAACAATCGCGTCTTTCCCGGTGAATGCTCTAGCGGTACGAACGGCGTACATCGTTGCCTCTGTGCCCGAGTTTGCAAAGCGCACAAGATCTATTGAGAATCGCTTGCAAATTCGTTCTGCAGCGTCGCGCGAAATTGGCGAAGGAGTAACAAACAACATACCCGTCTCCATAGCTTGCTTGGCTTCTTCTACAACGACGGGATTGAGGTGACCGGCCAACATCGCGCCGAACCCCATTGAAAGATCAAGTAGTTCACGTCCATCGACATCAGTCATCCACGCGCCTTTGGCGGAGACGATTGAAATTGGGTATGGATCCCAATGCTGGAAGCTTGAAACTACGCCTAAAGGCAGCGTTTGTTTCGCAATTTCGTATTCCATTTCAGATCCCAGCGTGGAGGCTTTAAATCTATTCCACTCGCTGGCGAGGAGTTCTTCTACTCGCGATTCTGATAATTGGACTGGATTGTTACTGAGTTTTCTAAATGCTTGAGTTTCAAGTTGGCGAAACATTGTTGTGACAACACCGAGAACTTTCAGCGATTGCTGAAATACGATGCCTTCTCCCCTTATAAGTTTGGCGCTAAAGCTCATTACTGCAATAACGTTGAGGAGAAGGTAGCAGAGGCGGTGAAGAAA
>CAIVOW010000188.1 GCA_903907665.1 uncultured Actinomycetes bacterium
CGCATAGCGGCCGAGTGCACCGGTCTTGAAAACCGGCAAACGAAAGTTTCGTGGGTTCAAATCCCACGCCCTCCGCCAGTTTTGTAAAGTCATTGCTTGTGGCTGATTTCACCAGTATTAAGCCTAGCCACACCTAGCGCCCAGCCAAATAGGCGAGCAAACTTAATACATGGCTACCGGAGTATTTTCAGCGAAGCGCGCAAAAATATCGCAGCGCACACTTCGCGCTGATCGCTGGTGGTTGCAACCACTAATTACAGTTTCAGTACTTCTCTCCTTTATTGTTTACGCAACTTTTCGAGCATTTGAAAATGGAAATTACTTCGCAGAACCATTGATCTCTCCTTTTTATTCACCATGTCTTTCTGCCGCTTGTGTTCAAGGTTCTTCACTTCTTGGTCAACCATTCGGAATCTTCAAAATTCTAGGAATGACTTTCTCACCAGCGCTCTTTATTTTAATTTTCCCACTCGGATTTCGTATGACTTGTTACTATTACCGCAAGGCTTACTACCGTTCCTTCTGGGCTTCACCGCCTGCATGCGCAGTTGCTGAACCACATGCCAAGTACACCGGTGAAACTCGTGCACCACTCATCATGCAGAATTCACACCGTTACTTCTTTTATATCGGTTTAATTTTCAATGTCCTACTAACCGCAGATGCAATTCTGGCTTTTAGAAATCCAGAGAGGCAATGGGGCCACATGAGCGTTGGGTCGCTCGTACTCCTTGCCAATGCAACATTCCTTTGGTTGTACTCAGCTTCTTGTCACACTTGCCGCCACACAATTGGCGGTCGTTTGCGCAACTTCTCAGAACATCCAATTCGCTATAAGGCTTGGACAATTGTTTCTGTTCTCAATCACAAGCACCAGAATTTTGCCTGGATCTCATTGCTTGGTGTTGCTTTCGCAGATTTCTATGTAAGACAGGTTTCATCCGGCGCCTTTACTAACTTCTACTTCTTCTAAGCGAGAATCATGAGCAGCCAACTAGAACGTCATAAATACGACATCCTTGTCATCGGCGCTGGTGGCGCTGGGCTTCGTGCCGCAGTAGAGGCACGCGAAGCTGGTTTGCGCGTTGCAATCATTTGTAAATCGCTATTTGGTAAGGCTCACACTGTTATGGCTGAAGGTGGCGCGGCAGCATCAATGGGTAACGTAAATGACAATGACAATTGGATGGTTCACTTTCGCGACACCATGCGCGGCGGTAAGTTCCTAAACCATTATCGAATGGCTGAACTACACGCCAAGGAGTCACCAGATCGCATCTGGGAACTCGAAATGTGGGGCGCGCTCTTTGATCGCACTAAAGAAGGCAAGATCTCACAGCGCAACTTCGGTGGCCACGAGTATCCGCGCCTGGCTCACGTAGGCGATCGCACTGGTCTGGAATTAATTCGAACCATGCAACAACGCATCGTTGCACTTCAGCAACAAGATGCCCGCGATCATGGTGACGCCGAAAGTCATATAAAAGTCTATGCAGAATTAACTATCACTGAAATTTTGAAAGAGAATGGCAAAGTAGCCGGCGCGTACGGTTACTGGCGCGAAACCGGCAGCGAAGTTTTATTTGAAGCCCCAGCAGTAATTCTTGCAACTGGCGGAGTTGGTAAGACTTTTAAAATTACTTCTAACTCTTGGGAAGGTACGGGCGACGGACATGCGCTCGCACTAAAAACTGGCGGCAATTTGGTTGATATGGAATTCTTGCAATTTCACCCAACTGGAATGGTCTGGCCGCCGTCAGTTCGCGGAATTTTAGTTACAGAGTCAGTTCGTGGTGAAGGTGGAATTCTCACAAACAACCTCGGTGAACGATTCATGTTTAAATACATTCCAGATGTCTTTAAAGATAAGTATGCGGATAATCCTGAGGAAGCCGATCGTTGGTACCTAGATCAAGATAACAACCGCCGTCCACCAGAACTATTACCCCGCGACGAAGTTGCCCGTGCGATTAACACTGAAGTTAAAGCAGGCCGTGGCACCGAACACGGTGGCGTATTCCTAGATGTTTCAAAGCGGATATCTGCCGAAGTAATTAAGAAGCGTCTGCCATCTATGTGGCACCAGTTCTACGAATTAGCTGGCGTGGATATTACGAAAGAGGCGATGGAAGTCGGACCTACTTGTCACTATGTAATGGGTGGCGTTGAAGTGGAACCCGATACTGCAGCCGCAGTTGGTGTTCCAGGGTTGTTTGCTGCTGGCGAATGTGCGGGCGGTATGCATGGGTCAAATCGCCTTGGCGGAAATTCACTTTCAGATCTTCTTGTATTCGGTCGTCGCGCTGGAATCGGTGCTGCTGCATACGTTAAGAGCGCCGGATCGGTTTCAGTCAGCGAAGCAAATATCGCTGCTGCTGCAAGCCGAATTCAAGCGCCATTCACTCGTACTGGTGGTGAGAATCCATACAAACTTCACCAAGAACTTCAAGAGATTACCCACAACCTTGTTGGAATTATTCGTACCAAGACCGAACTCGACGATGCTATTTTAAAAATTGCTGATATTCGTAAGCGAATCCAGAACGTAACAGTAACTGGTGGCCGGGAATTCAACCCTGGTTTCCACTTATCTTTCGACCTCGACAACATGTTGCTGATTGCGGAAAGCACCGCTAAGTCGGCAGTTGTACGAGAAGAATCTCGTGGCGGGCATACTCGTGATGATTTCCCAACCATGAGCACCAAGTGGCGCCAGTTAAATAATATTTCTTCGTTCAATGGAAGCGAAGTAGTTATCCGCCAACAAGGACTACCTAAAATTCCTAAAGAGTTATTTGATCTCTTTGATCCACACGAATTAGAGAAGTACATGTCACCTGAAGAAATGGCAGCAGCGAAAGGTGGTTCCAACTAATGGCCCGTAAACTTAAATTAAGAATCTGGCGTGGAAATAGCGCGGATGGTGGATTGCAAAATGTAGAAGTTGAAGCCAACGAAGGTGAAGTAGTTCTAGACGTTATCCACCGCGTTCAAGCAGAACAGATGAATGACCTTGCGGTTCGTTGGAACTGTAAAGCTGGAAAGTGCGGCTCTTGTTCGATGGAAATTAACGGTAAGCCACGTCTTGCCTGCATGACACAAGTTGCTTCATTTCCAGAAGATACCGAGATAACCATCACACCACTTCGTGCTTTCCCGGTAATCAAAGATCTTGTTACTGATGTTTCGTTCAACTACAAGAAAGCCATGGAAATCCCAGCGTTTGTTCCACCAGTTGGCATGAAACCTGGTGAACCAAGGATGGCTCAAGTCGATGTAGAACGCAGCCAAGAATTTAGAAAATGTATCGAATGCTTCTTGTGTCAAGATACTTGCCACGTAATTCGTGATCATGAAGAAAATAAGAAATCTTTCGCGGGCCCGCGCTTCTTTATTCGGATCGCAGAACTTGATATGCACCCTCTCGATATGTTACGTAATCGCAAGCAAAAGGCGCAAGAGGAGCACGGTCTTGGAATGTGTAACATCACCAAATGCTGTACTGAAGTGTGCCCAGAACACATCAGAATTACCGATAACGCAATCATCCCGATGAAAGAGCGCGTTGTTGACGTTAAATACGACCCACTTCGCTGGCTAGGCTCAGTGATTCGAAAGCGCGAGGGTATTCTTTAAGGCGTGAAGAAAGTTCTGGTTGTCAGCCTTGGCGGGATAGCTGGCTCCCTTTCACGTTGGGTTATCTCACTTGCAATAGTTGATCGGGGATTTCCTTGGGCAACTCTGCTCGTCAACTACACAGGTTCAGTATTACTTATGATTTTGGTTCTCTATTCCAACCATCATAAATCTCCGAAGTGGTGGTGGCGGCCAGCACTTGGCGCTGGATTCTGTGGTGGCTTCACAACTTACTCAGCATTCTCACTAAAAATAGAGCAGTACTTCAATGATGGAAAAGTAAGCACCGCCGTTATCTACGCTCTCGCATCCTTAGTTGGTACTTACATCTTAGTTTTTGCGACTAATGAATTTTTCAAAACTAAGTGGGCAAAATGAGAGCACTACTCATTGCACTTGGCGCAGGAATCGGCGCCCCAGCCCGTTATTTAATTGATAAAGAAGTTAAAAAGATTCATAGATCACTTATTCCCCTTGAAACACTTGCCATAAATACCGTGGGATCTTTCGTCCTTGGATTAACCATCAGATCAAATGGCAACACTGCACTGATTATCGGAACCGGGTTTGCTGGCGCATTTACAACCTGGTCCACCTTTGCGGTAGAAACGCATCACTTGTTTGATCATAAACACCGAGCAAAGGCTTGGGTTTACCTCGCACTTACTTTGATCTTAGGAGTTGGCGCAGCCGCGATTGGCGTAAAGCTAACG
>CAIVOW010000189.1 GCA_903907665.1 uncultured Actinomycetes bacterium
GCAGAAGAGGCAGTCATTCATATTCTCGAGGAATCACTCTCTAAGAAAGTTCGTACACTTCCAAGCCATGCAGATCGACCAACAACCGTATTGGTTGTTGGAGTAAACGGAACAGGAAAAACGACTTCGACGGCAAAGCTGGCAAATTTTCTCAAAGCAGAAAAGTCATCTGTTCTCATCGCCGCAGCAGATACATTTCGCGCCGCTGCAACAGAGCAGATACAAACGTGGGGAAGTCGTTTGGATATTCCGGTAATTGCGGGGAAGCAAAATGGGGATCCCGCCTCTGTAGCATTTGAAGGTGCGAGCCGGGCAAAGAGTGAAAATATAAATTTTTATCTAGTAGATACAGCAGGGCGACTGCACACCAAGCAAGGGTTGATGGATGAACTTGGAAAAATTCGGCGCGTGGTGGAGAAAGTTCTGCAGGTTGATGAAGTTCTGTTGGTTATCGATGCCACGACCGGCCAAAATGGCATCATTCAAGCGCAGACTTTTCTTGAAGCAGTTGATGTAACTGGGTTGATACTCACAAAGGTAGATGGATCGGCGAAGGGTGGGATAGCTCTAGCGATAGAGGCTGCGACCGATACCCCCATCAAATTTGTGGGGAGTGGCGAGCAAATAGGGGATTTTGGGCCGTTCGAGCCAGAAAGTTTCCTAAAAGGGCTCATTTCGTAACAAGGGTTAACATTCCTGTAACAGTTTTGCACCTATTCACGTAACGAAAGTAAGACATTCTGCGCATACGAACTCAACGGCGAGCTCCTTTCAAGACTTCAGGAGTGAAAATGAATTACAACTCAGGGGATACGGCTTGGATTATTGTCGCCGCCGCCATGGTGCTACTAATGACACCAGGTCTGGCTTTCTTCTATGGCGGAATGGTTCGCGGCAAAAATGTATTAGGCATGCTGGCTCAGAACTTTGTCACAATGGGTGTCGTTAGCGTTCTCTGGATTACCGGAGTTTATAGCTTGGCATTTAGCGGTAAAGGTAAGTGGATTGGCGACTTTCACCAATTTGGACTTAACCACATTTGGCAACAAGCAACAGGATTTGAAACACTCACAATTCCGCCACTGGTTTTCTGTGCGTTCCAATTGATGTTTGCAATTATTACTCCGGCACTAATTACTGGAGGAACTGCAGATCGCTTGAAATTTGGAGCTTGGACACTCTTCAGCGCAATTTGGTTAGTTGTTGTTTACGCGCCTATTGCTCACTGGGTCTTTTCACCAAGTGGATGGCTCTTCAAGTTAGGTGCACTTGATTTCGCCGGTGGAACTGTTGTTCATGCAAATGCTGGCGCTGCTGCGCTTGCAGTTATTTTGGTCGTTGGCAAGCGAAAAGGATGGCCAAAAGAACGCATGCGCCCACACAATGTTCCGTTCGTACTTTTAGGCACTGGACTTCTTTGGTTTGGTTGGTTTGGCTTCAACGCAGGATCAGCGCTTGCCGCAAATACAACATCAGCATTTGCTTTTGTTAATACAAATACGGCAACAGGCGCTGCGCTTCTTGCGTGGATGCTCACTGAAAAGATTCGCGACGGACACGCAACAACACTCGGAGCAGCATCTGGTGCAGTTGCAGGTTTAGTGGCGATTACACCTGCATGCGGTTTCGTAAGTCCAATGGGTTCTATCTTGATCGGTTTAGCTGCCGGAGTTGTGTGCGCCCTTGCTACTGGACTTAAGACAAAGTTTGGCTACGACGATGCGCTCGATGTTGTTGGCGTTCACTTGGTCGGCGGAATACTCGGCGCTCTATCTATTGGTCTTCTTGCGACAAAGATGACTAACTCAGCCGGCGCAAATGGTGCCTTCTACAAAGGCGGATGGGCTCTCATGGGACATCAGGCGGTTGCAGTTCTCGCAGTAGTGGCTTACTCCTTCGTCGCAACATATATCTTGGCTCAGATTATGGATAAGACCATCGGTCTTCGCGTATCTGAGGAGGCCGAGAGCATTGGCTTGGATCTGTCACAACATGCTGAAACAGCTTATGAGACAGCAAGTTATAGTGATGGTTCTCGCTTCACTTCTAAATTCAGTAATCAATAAGTCAGAAATCCTCACTAGAAAGGGAGATAAAGAAGATGAAACTAATTACGGCAATCATCAAGCCTTTCAAGTTGGATGATGTCAAGACTGCTTTGAATGCAGCTGGCATCACTGGCATGACTGTCTCTGAAGCAAGTGGATTTGGTCGTCAACGCGGACATACCGAGGTTTATCGCGGCGCTGAATACACGGTTGATTTAGTTCCTAAAGTAAGACTAGAAGTTCTCGTTGATTCAGCAGACGTTGAATCAGTCATTGATGCAATCGTTAAGGCAGCTTCTACTGGCTCGATTGGCGATGGCAAAGTTTGGGCAACAACAGTGGATCACATTGTTCGCGTTCGGACAGGAGAGCGCGGAGTCGATGCGATTTAGATAATCGAGTTAGGTAATTTAGCTAAAGTAGCTGTATGAGTACTCGAGAGCGTCGTGAACGATCCGATCGGATTGATGGAGAGCTATCCACTCTCTTTCACGACGCTCTTTTACATTTGGGACTTTCAGCACATGATATTTCTATCGCTGCAGTTGGCGGCTATGGCCGCGGAGAGCTTTCACCGGGATCGGATTTAGATTTACTGATTCTCCATGCCGGATTAGATGAAGGCTCCCTCAAAGAATTCGTTAATGCTTTTTTATATCCCTTGTGGTCAAATAATCGAAAAGTGGATTACTCGCTTCGGACTAAAGGTGAAACTCTTTCAGCTGCGAGTGAGGATATAAAAGTAGCCCTCGGATTATTAGATATTCGCCCGCTTGCTGGAAATCTAGATTTAGTTGAGCAATTAGCGATTGATGCGCTGGAACAGTGGCGAAAGAATTACAAACAGAATTTACCTAAACTCAGTGCATCGATGGAAGAACGTCATGAAAGGTCGGGCGAGTTGGCCTACCTCCTGGAGCCGGATCTCAAAGAAGCACGCGGAGGATTGCGAGATATCAATGCGCTACGTGCGCTTTCAAAACTTGAAGTACTGGAGGTGAGTCTTGATCGAGTTGCAGCAGCTGAATCGATCTTGATGAATGTTAGAGATGCGTTACACGAGTCAAGTGCGCGAGATCGAGATGTATTGCTATTTACTGAACAAGATAAGGTCGCCGCGCTCTTGAAGTATGCAGATGCTGATCTGCTAATGGCGGATGTCGCTAAATCTGCCAGAGTAGTTGATTATACGAATGCGCGAACATGGGATCGAATTGACCGTCTTGGACGAAGAACATTTTTCAAGCGCTCACGAGCAACTGGAGTAGCAAAGGGTTTAATTACATTTGATGGTGAGCTTGCTATCGATGAGGGATATAACATCGAAGAAGACCCTGGTTTAGGGCTACGCGCAGCCAGCGTCGCCGCCCAGCTTGGTCTTCATCTGACTGTTGATGCATGCGTGGATATGGCTACACATCTTTCGCAACTCCCGACCCCATGGCCCAGGCAGAGCCGAGAAGATTTAGTGACACTCATTGGTGCTGGTGAGCATATGGTTGCAATTTTTGAGGCGCTAGATCAAGAAGGTTTGATTGCGCGTTGGATTCCGGAGTGGACACATGTTCGCTTTTTGCCTCAACGAAATGTTCTACATCGGCACACAGTTGATCGTCATATGCTCGAAACTGCTGTGAAAGCTGCCGCTCTTACTCGAAAGGTTCATAGACCTGATTTACTTCTAATTGCCGCGCTCTTTCACGATATTGGAAAAGGTTTTCTCGATAAAGATCATTCAACCTATGGCGAGGAGTTAATTCGGCCGCTAGCCGTGCGGATGGGATTTCCCCATGAGGATGTAGAGACTCTGGCCCTGATGGTAAAACACCACCTATTGCTTTCATCTATTGCAACCAGGCGAGATTTAGATGATCCGCAAACAATTGCTTTTGTACTATCTCAAATCTCGGATGCAAATACTCTTGAACTTCTACATGCGCTGAGTATCGCTGATGGTGAAGCGACTGGAAAAACTGCCTGGAGTGCATGGAAGGCTAGCCTTGTCGAAGATTTAGTGAATCGCGCCTTGGCAGCGATGTCTGGAATTGCTCCAGCACCACAGTTAGATTTAACAGATGAGCAAATAGCCATGGCACAGAGTGGTGAATTGAAAGTTCTAGTCACCGCAAAGAACGAGAATTTTGTGATTGATATCGTTGCCCCAGATCGGACGGGGCTGCTCTCTCTTGTTGCCGCAGTACTTTCAATCTCTCGGCTAGATGTTCGTTCAGCTCGCACGCGTACTGTTGGCACATCTGCCGTCATGACATGGTTGGTCGCACTCGATGCTCACGCACCAGCACCAACGCAGGAAAGTCTGCATTCTTTACTCGAAAGAGCCCTAGATAAAGAGATTGACTTGGATAAACTGATTGAGGAGCGGATCAGGAACTTTAGAAAATATCCAGGAATCCCAACGCCACCGCCAGTTGTTAGCGCAATAAATGATGTAGCCACCAATGCAACTGTTGTTGAAGTTCGCATGCACGACAAGCCCGGAGTGCTCTTTAACGTTTCGCGTGCTATTTCAAAGTTTGGTGTTGATATTCGAGCCGCAATCGTTGCCACATTGGGCGCGGAAGCCTTCGATACCCTTTACGTCACAGACCTTCAGGGCAATGCGCTCTCAGAGGAGAAAGCGAAAATTCTCGCTAATCAGGTAGAAAATTATTTGCTGACTTTATGATTCGTACCTGTGTACGCTACATCCGTGTTTGACTCCCTTTCCTCGAAATTCTCCAAAGCTTTCTCAGGCCTGCGCGCTAAGGGCCGAATTAAAAGCGGAGATATCGATGAAATTTGCGCCGAGATTCGAACCGCACTTATTGAATCAGATGTAGCACTTGAGGTAGTCGAAGATTTTATTTCGCGCATCAGCAGTAGATCAATGGAGCAACTAGAGCTTCTCAATAAAGGAACAAACCCGTCGCAAGCAGTTTTTGCGATTATCACCGAAGAGCTCACGTCGATTTTGGGTGGAAGTGCCAGGCGAATTCGTCTAGCTAAAAAGCCACCTACGGTCATCATGCTTGCTGGTTTGCAAGGCGCAGGTAAGACAACGCTTGCAGCCAAGTTAGCCCTGCACCTAAAGAATCAAGGCAATACGCCATTACTAGTGGCATCTGATTTACAACGACCAAATGCAGTTACGCAATTACAGCAAGTGGGCGCTGGGGTAAATATTCCAGTCTTCGCTCCCGAACCCGGCAATGGTGTTGGAGATCCAGTAGCTGTTGCAAAAGCTGGCGTGAAATTTGCGCAAGATAAGTTACATAACATCGTCATTGTTGATACCGCTGGCCGGCTAGGTGTTGATGAAGCCCTGATGCAGGAAGCAATTCGAATTAGAGATGCTGTATCGCCCGATGAGATTCTCTTTGTTGTAGATGCCATGATGGGTCAGGATGCGGTCCGAACTGCTCAGGCATTTCTCGATGGGGTTGGGTTCGATGGCGTTGTTCTTACTAAGCTCGATGGTGATGCGCGCGGCGGAGCTGCACTTTCTATTGTCGCAAAAACGCAGCGTCCGATTATGTTTGCTTCAACTGGCGAAAAGAGTGAAGATTTTGATCTCTTTTATCCCGATCGCATGGCTTCTCGAATTCTGGGACTTGGTGATATTCAAACGTTGGCTGAACAGGCCAAGAATGCGATGGATTCTGAGACTACAAATAAATTAGAGAAGAAATTTGCAAGCGGTGAAGACTTTACGCTGGAAGACTTTCTATCTCAGCTTGAGGCAATGAAGAAGATGGGATCTATGTCCAAACTTCTTGGAATGTTGCCTGGGGCCAATTCTGGAGCGATGAAAAAGCAACTTGAAAGTCTTGATGACAATGAACTGGTGCGTACGCAATCGATAGTGCAGTCAATGACGCCGGGGGAGCGAACTGATCCCAAGGTTCTCAACGGTTCGAGAAGAGCCCGTATTGCAACTGGAAGTGGTCGAAAAGTTTCTGAAGTAAATAACCTCGTGGATCGATTTACAGCAGCCCAAAAGATGATGAAGCAAATGCGAAATGGAGCCTCAATACCTGGGATGCCGAATATGGCTGGTATGCCGAATATGAGTGGTGTGGGTGGAATGCCGAATGGAATGAAGGCCCCTAAATCGGGTCAAACTCCGGCAAAAAAGAAGTCACGCTCAGGAAATCCGGCTAAGCGAGCGCTCGAAGAGGGTTAGTAGCCCGCAAAAGACGATTTGGGAGTATCTGCGCTTGCTGGCAGAATTGGCCACCTGTACCGGGGCCCTCTACCCCTGGCACATCATCCAAATTTCAACCAATATGGATAGCAAATGAAGCGACGCTCCCACTGTCGTGACATGCGATATTCGAATTTCTTAATAGGAGTAACGTGGCTGTAAAGATTAAATTGATGCGTCTTGGAAAAATTCGCACACCGCATTACCGAATTGTTGTTGCTGATGCTCGCTCTGCTCGTAACTCAAAGCAGATTGAAGATATCGGTCGCTATTCTCCCATTGCTGAACCATCATTCATTCAAGTGAAGTCTGATCGCGTTCAGTACTGGCTTAGCGTTGGTGCACAACCAACTGAGGCTGTAGAGGCAATTTTGAAAATTACTGGCGATTGGCAGAAAGCCAAGGGTCTACCTGGCGCAGAAGGCACACTTCGTGTCGCTGCTGAAAAGCCACATAAGCGCATTGCATACGAAGCTGCTGTTAAAGAAGCAATGGCTGAGCCTGCTGAAGGTGCAACAACATTGAAGAAGAAGGCTGCAGAAAGACTTGCGGCTAAATCTGCTCCTGCTGTTGTAGAAGAAGTTGTAGCAGAAGCTGTAGCAGAAGCACCAGTTGCTGTTGAAGAAGTTGCAGCAGAAGTTGCAGCAGAAGCACCAGTTGCCGTTGAAGAAGTTGTAGCAGAAGCTGTAGCGGAAGTTGTTGCAGAAGAAGCACCAGCTGCGGAAGCGAGCGCTGAATAACAATGATCGATGAGGCTCTTGAGCATCTCGTAAAAGGTATCGTCGACAATCCTGAGGATGTCGTAATTACCGAAAAAACGCATCGTCGCGGAACAACGTTAGAAGTGCGCGTAAACCCAGAAGATATTGGCAAGGTGATTGGCCGTAATGGTCGCACCGCGCGCGCCCTTCGCACAGTCATCAGCGCAATTGCTGGTCGTTCTGTACGTGTTGATCTCATCGAGGCTGACGAGGCCCGTTAATAGTGCTCCTAGTCGTTGGTCGTATTGGCCGCGCACACGGAGTTCTTGGCGAGGCGACAATCGAAGTTCGTACAGATCTACCTGAAGAGCGGTTCTATGTCGGCGCAAAGTTGACTACAGATCCAGAAAAATTTGGTCCATTAACAATTGAGTCAGCACGCGATCATAATGGCGTGCTGTTACTCAAATTTAGCGAAGCAAAAGATCGTACTGAAGTTGAAAAACTTCGCGATGTACTGTTGATGGCCGATGTAGATGTTTCAGCAGAATTCGATAATGAGGATGATTTCCACGTTCAGCAGCTTCTTGGCGCCTCAGTTATAACTGTAGATGGTCGTACTGTTGGAACGCTGACCGATGTTATTAATCTTCCTGGACAAGACCTCTTAGCTGTGGCAGGTGCACACGGAGAAATTTTGATCCCATTTGTCTTGGAGATCGTGCCCACGGTTGACCTTGCCAATAAGATTATTACGATAAATCCACCTGAAGGACTTCTTGGATTAGGAGATAGTGATGCCACTGTATGACATCATCACCATCTTTCCGGATTATTTTTCTGTTTTAGATATATCTCTCATTGGAAAAGCTCGAGCTGGCGGCCTCATAGATTTTGAAATTAAAGATCTTCGAGATTATGCCGAAGGCGCTCATAAGAGCGTAGATGACACACCTTATGGCGGTGGTGCTGGGATGGTTATGTCGGCGCAACCTTGGGGAAAAGCAATCGACGCGCTGGCACAGACAGGCGAAGTGACAAATCTGGTTATTTTGACGCCAGCAGGTAAGAAATTTGATCAAAAAATGGCCGAGGAATTCTCTCAATTCAACCATGTGATATTCGCATGTGGAAGGTATGAAGGAATTGACCACCGAGTGACAGAGTTCTATAGAGATCAGCCAAATTTTAAAGTTCATGAAGTTTCAATTGGAGATTACGTTCTCAACGGCGGTGAAGTTGCAACTCTTGTTATGTTGGAAGCAATCATTCGCTTAATTCCAGGTGTCTTAGGAAATCCTGAATCACTTACGGAGGAGTCGCACTCAATCATGGTTGATGGGCAAGTGATCGTTGAATATCCAAATTACACAAAACCTGCGCAGTGGCGAGGAATCCATGTTCCCGAACTCTTGCTTTCTGGTAATCATGCCGCGATTGCAGCGTATCGAGCAGAAGAAGCGGTTAAACGGAGCAAAAACCGGGAATAATCCCGACACGCCGGGTGTTCATTAGGCATTGAGGCAATTTAACGGCACTATCCGCCTTGTTGGTAAGCCGTCACCTTGATGGCTTAAACATCAGCTAAAAAGCAAGCTAACAAGCTAGCTTCAAAGTTGTAAACGAGATATTTAAAGGGGGGTGCTATGGCTACTGATTATGACACACCGAGAAAAACGGATGAAGAGCTACATGAGGAGTCGTTAGAGGAACTCAAGGCTCGTCGCGCGGATGCGCAATCTGGTCAGGTTGATGTTGATGAAGAAGAAGCAGCGGAAAGTCTAGAACTTCCAGGTGCTGATCTTTCGGGCGAAGAATTAACCGTTCGCGTTGTACCAAAGCAGGAAGATGAGTTTACGTGCTCACGCTGCTTCTTGGTCCATCACATTACACAATTAGCAAAGGGTGAAGGCGCGAAAGCGGTCTGCACTGATTGCAACTAGCTTTCTAACTTTTCTTTTAGCTCAGCTCCTTTTCTAGTGCTAATTAGCCAGTAAGGCGTGTAATCGCGTTTGTCGTTAATAGTGATTCGCACGCCTGTAGGAATCCAAAAACGTAAATCTAAGTAGGCATCAAGGTTTGCATCCCTGGTGCGAGCAAGAGCCATTTCTCTTTTGCCGAGGGTTTCAATAGTGCCAAGATACTTCTTTTCAATCTTTGCCTTTCCAACGTAGAGCCAGTCCTCATCAGAGCGTATGTGAATCGGCGTCTTCACAGATAAGTAGATTGTGAGGAACAGGGTTAGAAAGAAATCGATTGTGGCTACTCGGGTATCAAAGGCAGCCCAAAGCGATAATGCGAAAGAAAAGTTCATAAGGATGGCAAAGAGCCAAAGGCTAAGACTCCAATGATCTCCGTGTAGGGACTCGCTCTTCACATCGGCAACCCTATCCAATTTCATTCGCTTTCATTCATATTCATTCATATTCAGTCAACTTAAATAGACAACCAAGAATTTGCCATGGGATAGAATCATTGCTGTGAGCAAAGCCCCTGAAGGAATAACCCTCCCGGAACGCCATCCGGAATCTCCAAAACCGGGTGAGAAAATCCCATCACATTTTGGTCATTGCTTTGGTTGTGGAAGTTTGCACCCATCTGGTTTGCATTTAATTGCGCATGCTGGAGATGAACTCAATTTAACCGCAGAATTTACAGTTACGGAAAATCATCAAGGAGCTCCAGGTCTTGCGCATGGCGGGTTGCTCAGTCTGGCATTTGATGAAGCTCATGGAAAATTAATGTGGCTATTGCGCTCCCCAGCAGTGACAGCGAATTTGGAAACTGATTTTTTACTTCCCGTTCCCATTGGAAGTGTTTTGCATATTAAGGCCCACATTACCGGCCAACAAGGACGTAAGGTCTATACCTACGCGCAGGGACATCTCAATTCACCAGATGGTCCTATTGCAGTTAAATCAACCTCAATTTATGTCATCGTTCCGATGAAGCATTTTCTAGATAATGCGCCTAAGGAATATCTTGAATACATCACCAAGAATCCGAATTTATTAGCATTTGTTGATCCCAATTTTGAGGTGAATCCGTGAGTGTTGAAATCTTGATTACTCGCTTAGATCCCAGCGTGCCATTGCCGCATTACGCAAAACCGGGAGATGCGGGAGCCGATCTTTGTTCTCGGGTTGATATGGTTCTTGGAGCTGGGGAGCGGGCTTTAGTTCCAACTGGAATTTCAATTGCACTTCCTAGCGGGTACGTAGCACTTATTCATCCGCGTTCAGGTCTTGCGATTAAAAATGGTATCTCAATGGTTAATACACCTGGAACGGTGGATGCAGCTTTTCGTGGTGAACTTCAGATTATTCTAATCAACCACGATCTCAAAGAACCTTTCGTGATTAAAAAAGGTGATCGAATTGCGCAACTTATTCTGCAGAAAGTAGAACGAGCCAGTTTTGTTGAAGTCCAGACATTACCAGGCACTCATCGAAGCGATGGTGGATTTGGATCAACGGGTCAATGAGTGAACTAAATAACCATCACCAAGACCGTGCCAAGGTTATGGAAGCGTTTGGTGGAACCCGGGGTTTAATCGATAGTGGAGTTCCATCGGTTCTCTTTCTCATCGCATTTAATATTTCACATAGCCTTAATTTGGCAGTCATTGCATCACTGGCGCTCTCGGCAATATTAACCATTGTTAGATTAATAACTCGCGATACGCTGCAACATGCCATTTCTGGATTTGTCGGCATCGGTATTTGTGCATTGCTAGCGCGCCATACTGGCAAGGCTCAAGATTTCTATTTACCTGGCTTATGGACCAATGTGGGATATGCAATCGCTTACACAATTGCCAATCTCATCGGATGGCCAGTCCTTGGCCTCATGCTCGGTCCAATCTTGGGCGAGAATCTTGCATGGAGAAAAGTATCAGCGAGGAAAAAAGCGTACATTCGCGCAGGTTGGATCTGGGTAGGGTTATTTGTATCTCGATTAATCGTTCAGTACCCGCTCTATCACGCAGATAATCTCAATGCCTTGGGTACGGCACGATTAATAATGGGTTATCCACTTTTCATATTTGCTGGCTGGTTAACATGGCAAGTTCTTAAGAAAGTGCCGAGCGTTAAAATTGAAGATAGTGCTTGAGTTCAGCTTAAATTGCTATTTAAATCTTTAGTTGCCTAGTAAGCAAATTCGAAGTTTGCCCTCAGATTCAGAAGTCGCAACGAATAGAAGTTCATCGCCAGCAATCAACACCATATGCGATTCTGGAGTGATGACATGCCCATCTCTTACGATTGCAGCCATTGAGACATCTTCTGGAAGTTCAATCTCACTAAGAGTTTTACCCACACAGTAGGCGCTATCTGGAAGGGTTAACTCAACAAGATTTGCTTCTCCTCTGCGCAAGGAAAATAGTCTGACTACATCACCAACGCTCACTGCCTCTTCAACAAGGGCGCTGATTATGCGAGGTGTTGATACAGATACATCTACGCCCCATGAAGAATCAAAGAGCCACTCATTTTTTGGATGATTGATACGCGCGACTACACGTGGGACACCGTATTCAGTCTTAGCTAATAGTGAGGCCACAAGATTTACTTTGTCATCCCCGGTAGCCGCAACCAAGACATGGCAATTAGAAAGTTGGGCTTTATCAAGAGATGTAATTTCACAAGCGTCGGCGAGTAACCATTCTGCAGCCGGAACGCTCTCCATCTTGAGGGCTTTAGGGTCTTTATCTATGAGAAGTACGTGATGACCGTTTTCAAGAAGCTCGCGCGCAATTGAACGGCCAACATTTCCAGCTCCAGCAATAGCTACTCTCATGGTTAACCTGCATCCTTAGGAGATTGTGCCAAAATAGCATCGGTTTTTCTTCGATCCTTTTCCGCAACCATGACGTGAATTAAATCGCCCTCTTGAATAACTGTATGTTCGTTAGGAATTAAACCTTCTCCAATTCGGGTGATGAAAGCCAGGCGAGCTGGAGTTAATTGATCGATAAGAGCAGCCGGCTCTCCATACCAATCATTGTGAAGCACGACCTCGCAAAGTTCGATTGTGGCAGTTTGATCACGCCATTCAGAACGTGAGCCTTCTGGAGCCAATTTACGTAAAATTTGATCTGTTGCCCAAAGTACGGTTGCAACAGTTGGAATTCCTAAACGTTGATAAATTTCAGCGCGGCCTGGATCATAAATGCGAGCTACTACGTTTTTAACGCCATATGTCTCTCTAGCGACACGCGCAGCAAGAATATTTGAATTATCGCCATTGGATACTGCGGCGAATGCTTCGGCAGATTCAATTCCAGCTTCCAGTAACGTATCGCGATCAAAACCCATTCCTGCGATAGTTCTGCCTTTAAAATCCGGTCCAAGACGGCGGAAAGCTTCACGATTCTGGTCGATAACCGAAACGGAGTGGCCAAGGTCTTCAAGCTCATTTGCTAGCGCTGAGCCAACGCGACCGCATCCCATAATCACTACGTGCACAGGGAGAACTTACACCCTTTAGGCTCTGCTCTGTGGATACTCAAGAAGTGAAGTTGGCCGTCGGGGATCGCCTCACCGTTGAAATAGGAAATGTGGCCCACGGAGGACATTTTATTGCTCGACACAATGGCAAGGTTATTTTTGTCAGATACGGAATCACCGGCGAAAAAGCGGTCATTGAAATTACGGCCACTAGCTCCAAAGTGGTTCGAGCTGATGTTGTTGAAATAATCCAAGCTTCTCCGGCGCGAGTTACTCCACCTTGTAAGTACGCCCACCCAGGGGGATGTGGTGGCTGCGATTTTCAATATATTGATCTTGCCTTTCAACGTGAATTAAAACGCCTTGTTGTGATTGAGCAGTTTGAGCGTCTCGGTGGTCTAGAAGTAGATCTAGATGTAAAAGCAGTCGAACCGGCCGATGGTTTGCATTGGCGCACGAGAATGGATTTTGCAGTCTCAAACAATGGACACCTCGGACTATTTAGCAGTCGAAGCAATGATGTTATTGAGATTGATGATTGTTTAATTGCGGTAGAGAGCATGAAGGTTTCAGAAATTGCCACTCGCAAGTGGAATGGCAAAGAGCGGCTCGAGTTAGCGGTCTCATCAAAAGGCCAGGTAAATCTCTCGCGGGCTGGTAGAAGTATTTCTGGTCCCACTCAGCTCAACGAAGATGTTAATGGAATCTCTCATACTGTTTCGGCGCCCGCATTTTGGCAAAGTCACCTTAAGGCTCCGTCGACACTTGTTACTGAAGCAATAGCACTTTTAGGCCTGCGCGACGGAGACGTTGTTTGTGATCTTTATGGAGGAGTGGGTCTTTTTGCAGCGGCTATGTCAAAGCGAGTCGGTGCAAAAGGCAAAGTACATTTAATTGAATTGGATCGGCATGCGACAAGCGATGCGAAAAAGGCTTTTGCGCTAGCTGATAACGTCGATGTTCATGTTGGCCGAGTCGAAACCGAACTTCGAAAAGTTGGTAAAGCCGATGTGCTTCTTTTGGACCCACCTCGGACGGGCGCTGGCAAGGAAGTGGTTGCGCAAATGCTCAGGCTCGCCCCGCGCACGATTGTCTATGTGTCATGCGACCCGGCTTCTCTTGCCCGGGATGCGAAATACCTCACAGAGGCGGGTTACAGCATTTCCCACCTCGTGGGATATGACCTATTTCCTATGACTTCTCATGTGGAATGTGTCACTCAATTTACTCGTGGCTAAGGCGCCGGACTAAGATTGTGCCTATGAGTGAGAATTCCTTTAACGCCAAAACCAGTATTGAAGTACATGGAAAGAAATACGAAATTTTTGATATTACTGGAATAGAGGGTTCACAAAACCTTCCATTTAGTTTAAAAGTTTTGTTAGAAAATTTACTTCGTACTGAAGATGGCGCAAACATAACAGCCGCACAGATCAAAGCGCTAGCGCAGTGGAATCCAGATGTGCAGCCAGATACTGAAATTCAATTCACTCCAGCTCGAGTAATCATGCAAGATTTTACAGGCGTCCCATGCATCGTAGACCTTGCAACAATGCGTGAGGCTATCGCTGATCTTGGAGGCGACCCCGCTAAGGTAAATCCGCTAGCTCCTGCCGAACTTGTTATTGACCACTCGGTAATTGCAGATGTCTTTGGAACAAAAAATGCCTTTGAAGAAAATACTGATATTGAATACCAACGAAATCGCGAACGTTATCGATTCCTGCGTTGGGGTCAGACTGCATTTGATGAATTCAAAGTAGTTCCACCTGGAACTGGAATTGTCCACCAGGTAAATATTGAATTCTTAGCACGAGTTGTAATGACGCGCACGGTAAATGGAGTGCTTCGTGCATACCCAGATACCGTCGTAGGTACTGACTCGCATACAACGATGGTTAATGGACTTGGCGTATTGGGTTGGGGTGTTGGCGGAATTGAGGCCGAAGCGGCCCTTCTTGGTCAGCCCGTCTCGATGTTAATTCCACGCGTTGTCGGTTTTAAACTTAAGGGATCGCTACCCGCAGGAACCACTGCCACTGATCTTGTCCTCACCATTACTGAGATGTTGCGCAAGCATGGTGTAGTTGGAAAATTTGTAGAATTTTATGGAGCTGGTGTTGGCGCTCTTCCAATGGCTAATCGATCTGCAATTGGAAATATGTCACCAGAATATGGTTCCACGTGTGCGATTTTCCCCATTGATGAGGAAACTCTTCGCTACCTCGAGCTTACCGGCCGCACTCAAGAACAGATTGATCTGGTCGAGCAATATTCAAAGCGCAATGGCCTATGGCACGATCCATCGATTGAACCAAGATTTTCTGAACATATCGAATTAGATTTGGCATCTGTCGTGCCTTCGATTTCAGGGCCAAAACGCCCGCAAGATCGAATCTCACTCGACAACGCCAAGAGCGCCTTTGAAACAATTGCGCCTACTTACTTTACGGATAAGACCAATCTAGGTGCAGTTCCTATTTCAATAAAGGGCGCATCAACAAGTGTAAAAAATGGCGCGGTTGTCATCGCTTCGATTACATCGTGCACAAACACATCAAATCCATCTGTGATGCTTGGCGCAGCGCTGCTTGCGAAGAAGGCCGTTGAAAAAGGACTTTCAACTAGACCATGGGTAAAAACCACATTGGCACCAGGTTCAAAAGTGGTTACAGATTATTACGATAAAGCCGGCCTTACTCCGTACATGGAGCAGCTTGGATTTAACCTTGTTGGTTATGGCTGTGTGACTTGTATTGGAAATTCAGGTCCGCTACCACTCGAAGTTTCAAAAGCAATTAATGATAATGACCTTGCAGTCACGGCAGTCCTCTCTGGAAACCGAAACTTCGAAGGACGCATCAGCCCTGACATTAAGATGAATTACTTGGCATCACCTCCGCTCGTTGTTGCATATGCAATTGCCGGCACGATGGATCATGATTTTGATTCAGATCCGCTGGGCCAGGACCAAAGTGGCGCAGATGTTTATTTGAAAGATATCTGGCCAACTAGTGAGGAAATTGAAGCGGTTATAGCTTCATCCATTTCTTCAGAGATGTTTAAGAAAGATTACGCAACTGTCTTCGATGGTGACCTTCGATGGAAGTCACTCGATACCCCAACCGGTAAGACTTTTGAGTGGGATCTTCAATCTACATATGTGCGTAAGCCACCTTACTTTGATGGCATGCCGCGTCATCCAGAAGCCGTTGTTGATATACATGGCGCTCGAGTCTTGGCTGTACTCGGTGATTCGATAACGACTGACCATATTTCCCCGGCAGGAAATATTAAAGCTGATTCACCTGCTGGCAAATACTTAGCCGAACACGGTATTGAAAGAATCGATTTCAATTCTTATGGCTCGCGCCGTGGTAATCACGAAGTAATGATTCGTGGAACCTTCGCAAATATCCGCCTTAAGAATTTATTATTAAATGATGTCTCTGGTGGCTTCACCCGTGATTTCCTCAACAATGGTGAGCAATCAACAATTTATGATGCATCGATGAACTATCAAGAGAAGGGCGTACCACTGGTCATTCTTGCTGGCAAAGAATACGGTTCTGGTTCTTCGCGGGACTGGGCAGCGAAAGGTACGGCGCTATTAGGTGTTCGAGCAGTTATTGCCGAATCATTTGAACGTATTCACCGCTCAAACCTGATTGGAATGGGCGTACTTCCACTGCAATTCCTTGATGGGCAAAGCGCATCTACTCTCGGGCTAACCGGGGAAGAAGTTTTCTCAATTACTGGAATTACTGAACTTAACACTGGTGCAACTCCAAAAGTTGTCTCTGTCACAGCTGGGGATAAAAAATTCCAAGCGATCGTGCGTATAGATACACCAGGAGAGGCTGACTATTACCGCCACGGAGGAATCATGCAATTTGTCCTCCGTAACCTGCTGTAAGAGTCCAGCCCTAGCTCTAGAATCCTCCAATGATTGAAGCCATTCGAAGCGCAGCTGATCTTCAAGGCTTGAGCTATGCCCAGCTTGAAACACTTGCTTCTGAAATTCGAGAATTCTTGATTCAAAAGGTTTCAAAGTCTGGTGGACACCTTGGTCCTAATCTCGGTGTTGTTGAATTGACGATAGCTATGCATCGAGTTTTCGAGTCTCCTAAAGATGTCATTCTTTTTGATACCGGCCACCAATCGTATGTACACAAAATAATTACTGGACGGGCAGATGATTTTGATGGGTTGCGTCAACGTGGAGGTATTTCCGGGTATCCAAATCGGCGTGAGAGCATTCACGACATTATCGAAAATTCACATGCTTCCGGCGCTCTCTCGTGGGGCGATGGAATTGCCAAAGCTTTCCGGATAAGAGGTGAGAGTGATCGCAAGGTCGTATGCCTTGTTGGAGATGGCGCACTCACTGGTGGAATGGCTTGGGAAGCGCTCAATAATATTGCCGCAAGTGAGAACCTCCCGCTCATTATTATTGTTAATGACAACGAACGTTCCTATTCGCCGACAATTGGCGGTATTTCTACATATCTTTCTACCCTGCGCACAACTAGTGGTTATGAAAAATTTCTTGATTGGGGCAAAGGTGTTCTTGAACGTACGCCTATTGTTGGACAGCCAATTTACGAAACTTTGCATGGCGTAAAAAAAGGAATAAAAGATATTGTTGCGCCGCAGGGTATGTTTGAAGACCTTGGACTGAAGTATTTAGGTCCGATTGACGGACACAACATCGAAGCCGTTGAAGTAGCGCTCAAGCATGCAAAAACTTTTGGGCATCCTGTTCTAGTCCATGTCATTACTGAAAAGGGCCGGGGACATGCACCGGCTATTCAAGATGAGGCCGAAAAGTTTCATGCCGTTGGAATTGTCGATCCAGAAAGTGGTGTTCCACTTTCCAAGTCATCAGCATCTTGGACGAGTGTATTTGCAAAAGAGTTAATTGAGATTGGCAAGAAGCGCGAAGATTTAGTTGCAATTACTGCGGCGATGCTGGGGCCGACTGGATTAGATCAATTTCAAAAGCAATTTCCGGAGCGAACATTTGATGTTGGTATTGCTGAGCAGCATGCGGTGACATCTGCTGCCGGTATGGCATATGCAGGTTTGCATCCAGTCGTAGCGGTGTATTCAACTTTTCTCAATCGCGCATTTGATCAAATGCTCCTTGATGTAGCGCTACACAACGCTGGTGTGACTTTTGTTCTAGATCGCGCAGGCGTTACTGGAGATGATGGTCCTTCTCATCACGGAATTTGGGATCTTGCACTTACCGGTATGGTTCCTGGGATTCATGTGGCTGCTCCTCGAGATGGAGCAAGGCTTAAAGAGGTACTAAATGAGGCGGTTGAAATCGCCAACGCACCTTCAATGATTCGTTTTCCAAAAGGCGCTGTAGTTGCCGATATTCCTGCATTTGAGCGGCGCGATGGGATTGATGTCTTATATAGGGGAGAAAGCGCTGATGTCTTACTTGTAAGCGTTGGTGCGATGGCAACGATTGCAGTTGATGCCGCTTCGCAGGCATACCGCGAAGGTGTTGGAGTGACTGTGATTGATCCGCGCTGGGTCAAGCCACTGCCTCGTTCACTTGCAACCATGGCTCAACGTTATAAATCAGTGGTTGTTATCGAGGATGGAATTAAGCACGGTGGTATAGCCAGTTCAATTTCTGAACTTTTTGTAGCAGAGAATCTAAATATCCCGGTTCACTCCATCGGCGTTCCACTTGAATTCATCGAGCATAGTAAGCGACAAGAAATA
>CAIVOW010000190.1 GCA_903907665.1 uncultured Actinomycetes bacterium
ATGCAGAACCGTCGAAGATTTCTCCTTGTGGAATTAGCAATGCGCCATCGATAAAGCCAAGATTCCACTCTTCTACTTCGCGTACATCAATGAGTTGAAATTCAGTTGCTGAGTTCTTCATCGCTGAGAGATCAGGGGCATAGATTTCCGCTATCGAGCCATCTTGGAGATTGAAGAGAGAGATTGAACAGAATGAATCATAATCAGCGAGAAGTTTCTGCTGCGTTGGCCGATCCCCGCAAAGCACACAATCGGGGTTCGGATTTATATGAACCAACTCTGTCTCTGCACTCAGGGCGTCATAGGTAAGGAGTGAACCAATAAGTGGCAATCCCACGCCAGTGATCAATTTAATTACTTCTGTCGCTTGTAAGGACCCAATTGTTCCGCAGAGCGATCCAAAAACTCCTCCGGTAGCACAATTAGGCGCTAACTCTTTGGCTGGTGGTTCGGGATGCAAGCAACGATAGCAAGGCCCTTCTGGGGCGCAGAAGATTGAGACCTGGCCATCAAAGCGATAGACCGATCCCCAAATGCATGGCTTCTTTGCCAAGTAGCAGGCATCATTTATGAGGTATCGAGTAGCGAAATTATCTGTTGCATCGACAACGAGATCATAACTTTGTATTATTTCTAAGGCGTTCTCGACTTTAAGGCCATCCGGATAGAGATTTATTTTCGTCTGCGAGTTCAGTGCATGTATAAATTGAGCGGCGCTCTCAATCTTTGGAGTCCCGATATCACTTTCGCGATGGATAATCTGTCGTTGTAAATTTGATTGATCGACTAGGTCAAAGTCGACGACCCCAATCTCTCCGACGCCGGCAGCTGCGAGATACATCAGAACGGGAGAACCTAGCCCTCCTGCACCGATGCAGAGAACCTTTGCTTCCTTGAGTCGAAGTTGACCTTCCTCGCCAATCTTCGGAAGCACGAGATGGCGTCCATAGCGGAGGCGCTCACTCTCGGAAAGCTCTCTCTTATTCACGAGCAAGGATTATCCAATCTAAATGTACGGCTGTTCCTTAACCGCCGATTGCGGACATTGGGCGAGTTGGTTGAATGAAACTTGGATCATTAATTCCATGACCTGGAAGTTTTGCTTTCACTGTTGAGTGGAACATCGAAATGAGCGCTTCATTTTTTGCTTCGGAAGTTAAATCAGAGCGTAAAATTGAACGAAGATCTGTTTCAGTCATTGAAAATAAGCAAGAGCGAAGTTGACCGTCAGATGTAATCCGAATGCGATCGCAAGCCCCACAGAATGGACGGCTAACGCTTCCGATAATTCCGACAGTTGCAGGTCCACCATTAACAAGAAATTCTTCTGCTGGCGCTGAACCACGATCTTCAACAGGGGTAAGTTCGTAATACGCCGAGAGCTGTGCAAAAATATCATCAGCTGTAATGAGTTGATCGCGGTTCCAAATTCCACCAGCATCTAGTGGCATCTGTTCGATAAAACGAAGGTTGAGCCCTTCGGTGAGTGCCCATCTAAGGAGCGATACAGCTTCGCCATCATTTATCCCACGCAGTAAAACGGTGTTAATTTTTACAGGAAATAGTCCAGCTTCCTTGGCTGCTGCGATTCCAGCGAATACATCTTCGATACGATCGCGATGAGTCATCTTCTTAAAAACATCTTTTTCCAAAGTATCAAGGCTGATATTGATACGTCGAAGTCCAGCATCAACTAGTGGCTTTGCAAGCTTGGCAAGGGCCAAGCCGTTTGTCGTCATGGATAGCTTTGGAGCATTTTCAATGGATGAAATTCGAGAAACGATTTCAACAATATCCGGCCGAAGCATTGGTTCGCCTCCTGTAAGGCGAATTTCATCGATGCCTTGTGAAACAGCGACTTCAATAATCGTAATGAGTTCATCTGTCGTAAGAAGGTCTGACGATGGTAACCATGCAGCAAAATCGTGAGGCATGCAATATGTGCAGCGAAGATTACAGCGATCGGTAAGTGAAACACGTAGATCACGATGGCCCCGGCCAAAGGTGTCAATCAACTGTGTCATGCGCTATTCACCCATTCGGTAGTTCCATCTGCAAAAACTTGGTACTTCCAGATTGGAAGTTCTGCCTTCACAGTGGTGACGATTTCTTCGCAGGCAGCAAAAGCTGGTCCACGATGAACTGCCGAGACTACAACGGCGAAGGCAGTCTCGCCAATCGGTATTGGGCCATATCTGTGAGCAACCGCTGCTCCTAAGATTTCATGCTTAGATGCAATGCGATGGGAGATCTCTTCTATAACTTTTTGTGCGGTTGGGTGGATTTCGTAGGTAAGAGAAGTTACGGCCTTATTTGCATCGTTATCTCTGACATCTCCACAGAAAGTTGCAACAGCGCCTGCTTGGATAGTCTTTACAGAATCACTGAGGCTCTGCATCGCTATCGGCTGATCAGTTACCAGGGCTGTGATCATGTCCGGCCAATTGATCGTGGATGTGAGATGCAAGTCTTTCAATAATTACAAGACCATCTTTAGCTCCGCCTGGTGAACCAGGAAGATTAATGATGAGCGATTTCTTGGTTACTCCAGCTACGCCTCGAGAAAGATCGGTAGTCGGAACCTTCTCGCGGGAATACGCGCGTAGCGCTTCAAGAATGCCAGGCATGGTTTTTTCTATCAGAGGAGAAGTGGCCTCGGGTGTGATGTCAAATGGTGAAATACCTGTGCCACCGGTGGTGACTACTAAATCAATGTCGCTTTCAATCGCACTTTGAATTGCTGATGCAATCATTCCTTGATGATCAGGAAGAATCTGCACAGCATCGATCTCGTATCCGAGGTCTTGTAAACCCTTCAGGAGAATCTGACCTGAACGATCTTCATAGATCCCGTTAAAAGCTCGGTTACTGGCAGTGATAACTACGGCACGCTTCATATGCGCTTCCAATGTCCGTTTCTACCGCCATCCTTCTCTTCTACCTGCACATTAACAATTTTCGCTCCAGGATCAAGTGCTTTTACCATGTCAATAATAGTTAGCGCAGCAATGGATACAGCTGTCAGCGCTTCCATTTCTACTCCGGTGCGATCTGCAATCTTTACTGATGCAAGTATTGCCACTCCATCTTCAACAACATTAATATCGACGTTTACACTTGAAATAGCGATTGGATGGCAGAGTGGAATTAACTCGGGAGTCTTCTTTGCTCCCATAAT
>CAIVOW010000191.1 GCA_903907665.1 uncultured Actinomycetes bacterium
TCAACACGCTTCCATTGAATTCATAGTTCGCCTACGAGATACCTTGAAGTTTGATGGGCTTGAGCCACTTTTAATTCAAATGGCTAAAGATTGCCAAGAGGCAAAAGCAGTATTAAGTCTCTAAAATCCGCGTGATTTCCCGTGTGAATTCGGCTCGATTTCTCCCGAATCCAGCCCGCTGGTAAACTTTGCCCGCTAGCAAAACTAGTAAAAGCGAGATAGTGCGCCTTCGTGAATTACACCGAGGCCCTCGTGACAGTTAGAGGAGTACCAACATGGCGTTAGAGCCATCAGAAAAGAAATCAATCATTTCACAATACGGCGCTTCTGCTACTGACACAGGAAGCCCTGAAGTTCAGGTCGCATTACTATCAAAGAGAATTGAAGAAATCACCGAACATTTAAAGACAAACAAGCATGATCACCACAATCGTCGTGGTCTGTTGTTAATGGTTGGTAAGCGTCGTCGCCTCTTGCAGTATCTCGCAAAGACCGATGTAACTCGTTACAGAGCGATTATCGAAAAGCTCGGTATTCGCCGCTAAATTAAGTAAACGCCTCTCCAGGTATTTAAGTACGTCTGTACTTGTTTGCATATTTATGTAGGTTATCGGTCCTCGGTAGTGGTTTATGGGTAATGTCCCATGGGCTTCGATCGAAGATCCATTGCCTATAGAAATTTGCTGCTTGGGAGAGTCGAGAATTGGAGCGACCCATGGAGGGTCAAGATGTGAAGTTCGCCGTTGCAACAATTGATAACGGCAAGTACGGAAAGCGCGAGATTCGTTTTGAAACAGGACGTCTCGCAAAGCAAGCAGCAGGAACTGCTGTTGTTTATTTAGATGATGATTCAATGTTGTTGTCCGCAACAACTGCTGGAAAATCTCCTCGTGACTCATTCGACTTCTTCCCGCTAACAGTGGATGTTGAAGAACGTATGTATGCCGCAGGAAAGATTCCAGGTTCATTCTTTCGCCGTGAAGGTCGCCCTTCCGAGGAAGCAATTCTTACCTGTCGTTTAATCGACCGCCCATTACGTCCAACATTTATCAAGGGACTTCGTAATGAAGTTCAGATCGTTGTAACAGTGATGGCGTTAAACCCAGATCACATGTACGACGTCATTGCTATTAACGCAGCATCAATGTCAACACAACTTGCAGGATTGCCATTCTCTGGCCCAATCGGTGGAGTGCGTGTTGCTCTCATTGAAGGTCAATGGGTTGCATTCCCAAATCACAGCCAACTCGACAAGGCAACTTTCGACATGGTTGTTGCTGGTCGCGTAACTGCTGACGACGATGTTGCAATCATGATGGTTGAAGCTGAAGCAACTGTCCAAACAATTAATCTCATCAAGGGCGGCGCTGCTGCTCCAACTGAAGAGATTGTTGCTCAGGGACTTGAAGCATCAAAGCCATTCATCAAGATTCTCTGCGAAGCGCAGATGGATTTAGCTAAGGTTGCTGCAAAGCCAACTGGCGTATTCCCAGTCTTCTTGGATTACCAAGACGATGTATACGCTGCAGTTGAAAAGGCCGCTCAAGATGATCTTGCAAAGGCTCTAACAATCGCTGGTAAGCAAGAGCGCGAAGAGGCACTCAGTGCGATCAACGCTTCTGCAACAGAGAAGTTAGCTGCTGATTTCGAAGGCCGTGAGAAAGAAATTTCTGCAGCTCTTCGTTCAGTAACAAAGAAATTGGTCCGCCAACGCGTACTTCGCGACAAAATCCGTATTGATGGACGTGGTCTTCGTGACATTCGCCCACTTACAGCTGAAGTAGAAGTAATTCCTCGCGTACACGGTTCAGCAATTTTTGAACGCGGAGA
>CAIVOW010000192.1 GCA_903907665.1 uncultured Actinomycetes bacterium
CCAAGAATATTTGCGAGAACCCACAGTGAGTGAGTATTGGAATCCATCTTCTCAACCTCCTAGTTTCTTGCGGCCACGATTAAGTCCGGCAACAATCGCTGTGGCATATGCGATCGTTGTATTAAGACCTTTAAGGCCGGCTGTGTTAACAACTGCGCCTTCAAGTCCGGCATTAATTCTTTGAGCCTGGCCACCAATTTTGTGAGCCAGCAAAAGGATTGGGACCACGAGAGCTACGACAACAAGTACAACAACTGTTGCAATGATGTAGCCCACGAGCCAACCTGGGTGATTAGTAAAGTCCATCTGTTATCTCCCCCTAGATCGTTTCTGCAAAATCGCGTACTGGCTTGAGGCTAGCGTTTACTGATTTAACAACGCTAGGAACCGTCGCTGTCTTTGCGACAATTACTTGCACTCCACCTTCAAGTGCATCAAGAGATTTAGTTACTGCACGCAGGTGCAAGATAACGCGTGATAGGCCTAGCGCTGCGGCAGCGATAATTAACGTTGCCAGAATTAGCGTGTATACGGCTTGTTGTGCCATTTCGATTCCCCTTATCCGAGTAACTTGGAAACTGGTCCGGCGTAACGAACTGCCCCGTGGGCAACTTCTTTAATTACGTTATCTGTCTTTGCAAGCAAAGCTGGTGTTGTATCGAGTTCACCGATCAAGGCAACTCCTCCAGAAAGTGCATCATCTGCCGCACCGCGAATGCGCTCAAGTGGTCCAAGAACCATATTTAGCAGCGCAACGAGAACTGGGACGATTACAACTAACAGGATCAGATTTCCGACTCCCCATAGACTCATTAGTTTTCCTTTCTCTCTCGTTAGCGACGTGGTGCTGGTTGATATGGAAGGAAGAAGCGAGCAAAAATTCTTGCTGCTGCTTTCTTTACGACTGTCATTGCGATTGCGATCCCGCTTGCAGCCTTTGGGCCACCAACAGTGTTTGGATCAATTCCCATGGAGATTGCCTTCATGCGCGCTTGCATGCTGCCGGCAGTTTGATTAACTAAAACTGCGGTGACATCTGCGATTAATCCGCGGCCGAACTGTGCCGCAGCTCCTGAAACGACTAGATCGAGGGAGATTTTTACTGAAGTGCCACCGGCTACTGGATTAAGCGCTGCTATAAGGACTGCCTGCGCCTCGCCGCGGCCTTTCTTATCAGAACCCGATGCGTTGATAGTGATGATCTTCTTGGCGGTATCGCGATTTTCGACCTTTGCCTGACCGGAAAATTCTAGCTTTACTGGTCCCGCAGAGATGATTACATCTCCACTGTAATGATCTTCAGCCATTTTATCCGTTAGGTCAGCACCAGGAATACATGCTGCCACTTGTGGAATGTCATAAAAGAATTGCCACACATCGTCGATCTGTTGATCAACAACTATCGTCTGCGAGATTAGCATTTTGCCTCCTGGTTGATGAATGACGATGGATCTTTTTCAAACGCTGTGCGACATCCAGGCGCACAGAAGTAATAGGTCGTTCCTTCATATTCGAAGGGACGATTAGATTTTTCAGCAGCGACGGTCATGCCGCAGACCAAATCAATTACCTCAGTTGGTTGCACCATCTGAAGCAGATTTGGTGTCGCCTTTGGAGTTAGCGCACCGGCAGCACGTAGTTGAACTAATTGCGCCAGAATAGAAACGGCCATTTCACGGTGAGTTGTATGTCCAAGATCTAGACCTGCTGGCAATTGAACTGTGTCGATCTTACTTTTCGAGAAACCGCGGTCTTCTAAGTAAGAAAGAACTGCAGCTCCACGTTTACGCGATGCAACGACGCCGAGATAGACCGGTTCTGCTGGAAGTGCTGTTTCAGTTGCTTCTTCATCGCCATGACCTTGCGTAGCGATAATCACAACTGAGGAAGAGTCGACCATAGATGTTGTGAAATCGGCAAAATCCATAATCTGTACTCGCCAATTCATAACTTCAATTAACTGCTTCAGAGTAACTGCCATAGGCGAGCGCCCGACGATAGTTACTTGAGGAGATGCATTTACTGGTTCAACGTAAATCTGAAGTGCGCCTTCGCTTTGGCATGCCATCGGAACTGTTAGAACTCCATCCGGAACATGCATTCCTAGAAAGTCCGCTTCTTGTCCGAGCCAAACCAATTGAGCTTTTCCGGATTCCATTACCTTCTTTGCTTCACGGATTAGGACTGGCTCGGCACACGCTCCGCCAATCCATCCATGTAACTTTCCATCAGAGGTAATTAGAGCGCGAGAACCGCTCTGTCCAGAAGAAGGGCCTTGGCGCCAAACGACAGTCGCCATCACAAAAGATTCACCACTATTTGTGAGTTCGACTGCGCGTTCCATGACGCCCATGCCTTCTAATGGATTGAAAGACATTCTTAGTTGCCGCTCCGTACCGGTGGCATACCGTAAACATCTTTTCCTGTTGTTAGAGCTTCGTATACACGGTTAGGCATCAAAGGCATATCGATATTGCGAACGCCCTTGTCCTTAAGTGCATCCATAACCGCATTAACGAATGCAGCTGGTCCGCCCACAGTTGCGCATTCACCAACGCCTTTAGCACCGATTGGGTGGTGAGGGCATGGTGTAACAACTTCATAGAGCTCAAAGCCTGGAGTTTCCCAAGCAGTTGGCAACAAGAAGTCCATGTAATTTCCGCCGATGATATTTCCTTCTTCATCGTAAGTTTGATACTGCATATTTGCCATGGCATATGCCTCGGTTAGTCCGCCCATGATCTGTCCTTCAACGATCATTGGGTTGATACGGACACCGCAGTCATCGACAGCAACAAATTGCAATACATCCCAAACACCTGTCTCGGGATCAATTTCAACCTTTGCAATGTAGCAAGCAAATGGCCATGTGAGGTTTGGAGGATCGTAGTAAGCGACATTCTCCAGTCCAGGTTCCATTCCATCTGGCATATTGCTATATGCAGCCATTGCGCAATCTTGAATTGTTACGCCACGTTCCTGATTTCCACGAACGTAGAAACGGCCCAACTCCCACTCGATATCTTCTTCAGATACTTCAAGTAAGTGAGCGGCAAGCTTGCGCGCTTTTGCACGAACCTTGCGGGCAACCATTGCAATTGCTGCTCCGGCTACTGGCGTTGAACGAGATGCGTAAGTACCCATACCGAATGGAGCGGTATCTGTATCGCCTTCTTCAACGAGAATGTCATCTGCAGGTATACCGAGTTCGTGAGCAACGATCTGAGCCCAAGTAGTCTCGTGGCCAGTTCCCTGTCCACGTGAACCGGTACGCAAGATCGCTTTACCTGACATATGGATACGAAGTTCAGCAGAGTCAAACATCTTGATACCCAAGATGTCGTACTCGCGGCTATTGCCGGCGCCCAATGGTTCAGTCATTGTTGAAATTCCGATACCAAGCAGGCGTCCACGCTTTGCAGCCTCAGCCTTTTCAGCTGCAAAGTTCTTGTATCCGATTGCTTCCAATCCGATATCAAGGCACTTCTCGTACTGACCTGAGTCAGTTAGGAAACCAAATGCTGTGCGGTGTGGGTGCTGTTCGTCTTTAACGAAGTTAACGCGACGGAACTCGGCTTGATCCATACCAAGATCATCTGCGGCTGCTTGAACCATACGTTCTTGGAAGAACATCGCTTCAGTAACGCGGAATGAACAACGGTAGGCAACTCCACCTGGCGCCTTATTTGTGTAGTAACCAGTAGCAAACATATGCGCAGTTGGAATGTCGTAAGCAGCAAATGCTGAGTGCATCAGACCAATCTTGAACTTAGATGGCTGTGCATCCGCAAAGAATGCACCGTGATCTGAAATTGTGTTCATACGAACACCAAGGATCTTTCCATCTTTACGAAGGGCCATCTCACCCTTTAGGTAGACATCGCGACCAAAGCCGGTTGAAGTTAGGTTACCGGTCTTATCTTCAATCCACTTGACAGGCTTTTCAGTCAAAATCGAAGCGAGAATCGCAACAACATAACCTGGATAGATAGGAACCTTATTTCCGAAGCCGCCTCCAATATCAGGAGAAACGATGCGGATATTTTGTTCAGGAAGTTCTGCAACCATCGCAACTGCGGCACGCACAATATGTGGGGCCTGAGTTGTTAGGTAAACAGTCAGCTTGCCTGTTGCGCGATCGTAATCTGCAAGAGATCCACAAGTCTCCATTGGAGATGGATGTGTACGTGGATAGTGAAGTTCAATCTTTGACACAACATCTGCATCTTGGAAAGCCTTATCGGTGCGCGCCTTATCGCCGATTTCCCAGTCGAAAATCTTGTTTCCTACTTGGCCAGCTTTGTCATCGCGGATCTGAACTGCATCCGGTGCTGCTGCCTGAACTGGGTTAACGATTGGAGGAAGGATTTCGTAATCTACGACAATCTTTCCGCAAGCATCTTTGGCGATATACGGGTCATCTGCAATTACTGCACAGACTTCTTGGCCTTGGAAGCGGACCTTATCCGTAGCAAGAACAGCTGCTGTGTCGTATGAAAGCGTTGGCATCCATGCCAAGTTACGTGCTGCCATCATCTCGCCTGTCAGAACCAGACGAACGCCAGGCATATCCCATGCTGCGCTTGTATCGATTGATTTGATACGTGCGTGAGCTACTGGGCTACGTAAAATCTCCATGTGTAGCATTCCTGGAAGAACAATGTCATCTACATAATTGCCTTTACCGCGAATGAAACGGTTATCTTCAACTCGGCGACGGCTCGCGCCCATTCCACCAATTTTGACTTCGTCTAAGCTCATTATTTTCCGCTCCCTGACCTAGTTGAGTTCCGCGCGCATTTTTTCAGCAGCCCAGAGAACCGCCTTGACGATATTTTGGTAACCAGTGCATCGACACAAGTTGCCAGAAAGAGCCCAGCGAATTTCATCTTCGGTTGGGTTGAGATTCTCTTCGAGAAGCGCCTTAGCTGCCATCATCATTCCTGGAGTACAGAAACCGCACTGCAGCGCATGCTCTTGCTTGAAGCCTTCTTGCAATGGGTGGAGTTCGCTTGCAGATGCCAGTCCCTCAACTGTTTGCACATCATGGCCATCAGCCTGCACTGCGAACATTGTGCAACTCTTGATTGGGCGACCATCAAAAAGTACTGTGCAAGCGCCACAGTTAGTTGTGTCGCAACCTGTGTGAGTTCCAGTTAATTTAAATCCTTGGCGAAGCAAATGTGCGAGCAAGAGTCTTGGTTCAACATTTGCTGTGCGCGCTTCTCCATTTACATTTACCGTTACACGGCGAACCGGAATATCACTTGCCGGAGGCGTGTTTATTTCTTCATAAAGGCTCGACATATTTTTAGGCTACTTTCTGTGCGGAGTTGGCAACGAGGATTCTCTTAACAAACGTTTCAATGATGTGGCGCTTGTATTCGGCTGAGCCACGGTGATCTGTACGAGGCTCTGCCTTAGCAGCCACAAGTGCTGCCGCCTTTGCAATTGTTGCTTCGGTCAACTTCTGACCAATAAGCGCTGATGCTGCTTCGTTGGCGTCGATGGTCTTTCCACCAACACCAGCAAGTGCAAAACCTGCATTTAGAACTGTGTCACCGTTCATGTCCAGAGCCACCGCTACTGATGCAGTTGCGAAGTCACCGACGCGACGTTCTAGCTTTAGGTAGCCACCACGAGCAACACCTTTAGGGGCAGGAATTACCGCTTCGATAGCAATCTCGTTGTAGTTGAGAGAATTTGCATAAGGACCAAGTACGAAATCTTTCATCGCGATGGTGCGCTTGCCTTTAGGACCTTGAACAACGATCGAACCGTGTAGTGCGATCATGGTTGCGGCCCAGTCACCTTGTGGGTCAGCGTGACAAACAGATCCAACAAAGGTTCCACGTACGCGAACAATTGGATCTGCAACTAGTGGCGCTGCTGCGGCAATTGTTGGTTGGCGCTTTGCAATCTCTGCTGACTTTTCCAAATGTTCATGACGAACAAGGGCGCCAATGTGGAGTGACCCATCGGCATCAAAGCGGATGTAATCAAGGTCAGGAATATTGTTGATATCGACAATTTGATCTGGGAATGCAAAACGAAGTTTTAGCATTGGAACAAGGCTCTGTCCGCCTGCCAATACCTTCGCCTCACCCTTGCCAGCATCGAGCAATTTAATTGCTTCCGCAATTGTCTTCGGAGATTCATATTTAAATCTTGATGGATACATATTTAATTTCCCCTAATTGAGTTTTACGGTTACTTGCTCTTCTTGTCTTTTACTGCAACTGGCATTGAATCTGCATCTGGGTTAGGACGTGGTTCTTGGTGTGCCGGCCATGGACCTTGCACCGGTTGACTTGCTACTTTTAAAAATTCTGTAATTTGTGGCCATGCCCAAATCGTTGGGCTGTCGCCAGTCTTTGGTGAGTTTTCAATGAGTTCAAATAAACGAGGATTGCCGCGTTCATTTCCTGTAGATTCAACGACCATGGATTTCCCTCTTCCCTTATTGTGTGGAGAAACCTAACATCCAGAACTAGCACCCGCAAGAAGTTCGCACTTCAAAATGAGCCAATTTGAACCGTTATCTCATTGTTATACGTTCACAATTCCAACTACAGGGCGAACTACAAGC
>CAIVOW010000193.1 GCA_903907665.1 uncultured Actinomycetes bacterium
GCAAAATTGGAATACGGTGTCAATTGGGAATCAACCGCAGCACCTTTGTTGTCGGAAAATTGCTAATAAAGCTTGGCTATCAACCAAGTGAAGCTATTGCACTTATCCGAGAAAAGCGAAGTCCCTACGCATTGAATAATAAACATTTCGAAGCGGCGTTGTTAGCAGGATGATTCTCCTTAGAAGCGCAAGGTGAGAACTTATCTGTTCCCCAGTCAACGGACTAGCCCTTCAAAAGTCACTCACCTTGCACATAAATTTTGCTTCAATTAATCGCTGACGTTTAATAGGGGAATCCCGAGATTTTTAATCCGTTCATTGCGCCTAATGGTGAATTCCATCGAATTCTTCATGTATCGCTTGTAGGCATCTTGGTCACTTGGAAGTCCACTCCCCTCAAAACCATCAGCGGGAAGGAAAAATCTTACGGAGCCGTAGTTAGGGTCTACCAAGTCATCAAGACAAAAGAATCTTACATAATCGCGGAAAGTCACAAAAAGTTGAAAGAACTCTGAATTACGTTTCAATACTGCCTCGAGAGGGCTGGGTTGGTTTAAATAATGCAATCGAATACATTCGAGAGTTAGGTCAAATCGGTCAGCAATATTATGGTTCACGCCTCGTTCTTGATTTATTGACATTCCGACTTCTGCACTTTTGCTTGGAAAAATTATGTAGCCACCAATAGTGTTACCAATATCTTGAAACTTTGCAGCTAAATCATCCAATTCTTTAACAATTCCATACATTCGCTTATTGTTGCGGTAAGAATTGCTGATTGAATCACTTGAGAGATAAAAGATTTTTTCGCCTTGCTCGTAAGTTAAATAAGTGCCTTTACTATTGTTGGAAAGCGCAAACATTTCTCCATTTGGTAGTGGTTTGCTCCATAGACTTTTATGGTAATTCTTTAATGTAAGACTTGATGAATCTACATCTGGCCCTGTGGCATCAGTTCGAAAATCGAATGTAACATCAATGTTTGCGTTACTAGGCATTTGAATGATTTTCTATTTGAATCATCTCTGCCTTACTGAACTCTTCCACCTTTGCCCAAATTGTTGACAGCTCAATCTCCACGGCATCAACTGTTTCACTATATCCGCCTTGAGGCATCTGTTCTGAAATTAAATATATCGGGAGATTTCTGTCAATTCTTAACCACTTCAGAACAGCTTGCTCAATCTCTTCTGCTCTATCGCCGGATTCGAACGCCATAGACTTATAGACTTCCCAACCATCTTTCGCATGTTCCTTCAATCTATTATTTCTAGTTTTATCATTACCAATTCCAACTTTATGGGCGCCTAACCCAACGTGTGTAATTAAATACACGAATGCCGGCGCTGCATAATCAATGCCTCTAGACGCGCAATACTTGCAACCTCCCTGGCCGCCATTAACTGCAACATAAGCTGGAGTGACGGTTCGACCACACTTCAAGCACTTGCACTTCCAAGGACCATCTGACCTTGTATAGGGCTCTAACGGCTGAAGTTGATTCTTGAGCATTACCTGTACTGCATCTTCAGGGTCTACAAATGAACGGCTGCAATACCCGCAACCACCTTGTCCTTGAACAATTCCGCCATATCGAGGTGATACTTTCTTTCCGCAAACAAGACATTTACATTTCCATGGCTGAGAGGCTCCAGGGTAAGGAACTAAAGGTTCCAAGTTGTTTTTTAGCATAAATTCAACTGCATCATCTTCATCAACAGAAACACCCTTGCAATACTTACATCCAGAGTTACGTCCATTCACAGTGTTATATGCTGGATAAACGTCTCTGCCACATTTAGCGCATTTGCAATGCCACCCTACGCCGTTTCCTGGATAAGGAACCTGTGGAATGAATCCTTTTTCACGCATAAGCTCTGAGGCTTCA
>CAIVOW010000194.1 GCA_903907665.1 uncultured Actinomycetes bacterium
CGCTCTTGATTGCGCTCGTATTCAATATCAGTATTCTCTTCAAAGGAAGTTTTCGTTCCAAATTTATCGGCAATAACCGAGTGATCGATAACGAGTTCTGCCGGAGCTAGTGGATTTACCTTTGTTGGATCGCCACCCAATTCCGAAATTGCTTCGCGCATCGTTGCCAAGTCCACAACGCAAGGAACGCCCGTGAAATCTTGCATAATTACTCGAGATGGTGTGAATTGAATTTCAGTATCCGGTTCGGCATCTGGATTCCAACTTGCTAGCGCTTTAATCTGCTCGGCGGTGATATTAGCGCCATCTTCAGTACGCAATAAGTTTTCTAGCAAAACTTTAAGGCTAAATGGCAAAGTCTCAGCTTGGTCCAACTTAGAAATATCAAAGATCTCGTAGCTTTCTCCCGCAACGGTTAGCGTGCTCTTCGCGTTAAAGGAATTCTTACTCACAGGGATATCTTAGCCGCGACTGAACCGAGCCACACATTCAACATGATGCGTCATTGGGAAGAGATCGAAGCCCACGATGTGATCTAGGTGATATCCACCCGCTTCAAGTGCTTTCGCATCTCGCGCAAGGGAAGCCGGATCGCAAGAAACATAGACGATAACTCTTGGGGATTTTGCAAGCATCTCCTTAACTACCATCTCGCCCGCGCCAGTACGTGGTGGATCTAGCAAGATCACATCAGCACGCTTCACCAGTGGAAGTTTCTGTTCAACTCGACCAGAGTGAATTGTTAAATTTTTCTTACCGTCAAAAATGCGAAGCGCATCTTGCGTAGCACGGTGGCTAGATTCAATTAGATGCACCCGACCAATATCACCCACTTCTTCCAACATTGGTGCTGTGAAAAGACCAACTCCCCCGTATAAATCGCAGACGTGGTCTCCGGGACGAAGTGCTAATAAATCTATGGCGAGCTTCATAAGTGTTTCTGGTGCGTTTACATGTGCCTGCCAGAACGAAGTTGGTGAGATTTCGTAAGAGAATTCTCCAACTTTTTCGTGGAGTTGGGTTGGACCAGAAATACTTCGGCCACCTCTAGAAACATTTCGCTCGCCCGAATTTGATACCGCAACTTCAAGGCGATCGTCACCCTTCCAATTTCTGTCAAAAATTACCGGATCATTTATTGCATCCAACGCGATCTGACAACTATCAACCTCAGTGATCTCATTACTTCGCGATGAAAAAAGCCCGAGCTTGCCATTTTTAGAGATTGCGAAATCCATGCGTGAGCGCCAATGCAAACCATCTTTAGGCGCAACTGCTAGGACATCTAAATCGATATCCATTCTTGCAAGTCTTGAAAATTGTTCGCGGATAACTGAACGCTTTAATTCAAGTTGTGCGCCAATTTCTACATGTTGGAAGTCGCAACCCCCACAACCACCAGGCACCGCATATTTACATGGTGCAACAACGCGATCTTTCGACGCTTCAAGAATTTCAACCGCATCACCGCGCGCAAGCCGAGACGAGATTGACGTAATTTCGACAACCGCGCGTTCACCTGTTATCGCATGTCGAACAAAAATAACTTGGCCATTGTGTCTGGCCACAAAGTGACCGCCATGTGCTACCGGACCAATATCAACTGTTACTCGCATCCCTACTTTTAGTTCGTCGGGCGCGGTTGTTTCCATAAGGGCAACCTTAAGGGTGTATGGTGTACTTCGTGCACGTAGTCATCATGGGGTGCGGTCGGGTCGGCGCCGGCCTTGCGATAGAACTCGAAGCTAGCGGTCATTCGGTTTCAATTATCGACCAGAATCGTGAAGCATTCCGCCGATTAGGCGCAGATTTTAAAGGTATGACAGTTTCTGGTGTCGGTTTTGATCGTGACATCCTTCTAGAAGCAGGAATAGATCGCGCAGATGCTTTTGCTGCAGTTTCAAATGGAGATAACTCAAATATTTTGGCGGCTCGAGTTGCCCGTGAGACTTATGGTGTTCAAAATGTAGTTGCAAGAATTTACGACCCTGCTCGCGCCGAAATTTACCAGCGACTTGGTATTCCTACTGTAGCGACCGTTTTATGGACCACAGATCAGATTATGCGTCGCCTGACACCGGAAGGTTCGCGTTCGGAATGGCGCGATGCAAGTGGTGTTGTTCAACTTTGTGAAGTACACCTTCATCATGATTGGTTGGGTCAACCTGTTTCACTTATCGAAACATCAACTAGAGCGCGTGTTGCATTTATTACCCGCCTTGGTGAAGGCATGATCCCTAACGAAAAAACTGTACTTCAAGAGGGCGATTTAATCCACGTCATGGTTAGTAATTCTGAATTAGCAAATGTGGAAATGTCCCTAGCAAAATCGCCGGAAGAGGCATAACAGATGAAGATTGCTATCGCTGGCGCAGGTAACGTTGGACGCTCAATCGCGCGTGAACTTTTAGA
>CAIVOW010000195.1 GCA_903907665.1 uncultured Actinomycetes bacterium
CAGAAATGAGATGATCGATAACTTCTGGCCAAACATGCGCCACAGCGCTTTCGTTGCGGGCCGCTTTACTTCTCAAATATGTAAAAGTAATAAGCGTAGAAAAAAAGGAGAAGGGAAAGGTAATAATCGCAGAACTTGTCCATATCAAAACAGCGATGCTTACGATACTTCCGGTAATCATCGACGAAACAATTGCCTTTTTATTGCGCCGGAACGATCCGGAAACTTTCTCTGCCTCATTGTGGCTTCTCGTGAGAGGTTGTTGATACATCACACAAACTCCAACTCCGCACATTCCGGCTGCGACAAGTGCAATATATAGCGCCTCTGCTATGTGCATCACTGTCCCCCAGCATTTGCCATCAAGATGCCGGCGTTTGCAAATTTCTCCGGGTGAGGGAGCGTTCCCAGGCCCCGCTCGTATTTATCTTTCTTCCATATCCACAGGGTTTCCATTTCAATGCGATCATTTTCTACTCGCCCAGTCACGGCGGCAATTTCAATGATTCGGCGTTGTCCTGAAACATCTAGAGCAACCTGCACTACTACATCAATGGCTGCGGCAACTGTTGGAGCGATGAACTTTTGAGATATATTTTCCCCAGCAAGCAATGGCAAAGTTTGTAGTTTTACAATTGCATCCCGAGCAGAGTTCGCATGAATTGTTCCCATTCCTGGCAATCCAGAATTGAGTGCGATCAACATGTCTAGGGCTTCGGCCTCACGAACTTCGCCGACAATAATTCTGGACGGACGCATTCGTAGAGATTCTTTTATGAGTCTTCGAAGCGGGATAGCTCCCTCGCCTTGTAAGTTGGCAGAACGTGTTTGCATGCTAACTACATCCGGAAGGTTTGGCTTAAGCTCAAAGACTTCTTCTATTGTAATGACTCGCTCTTGAACTGGAATCGCAGAGACTAGGGCGTTAAGCAAAGTCGTCTTTCCTGCTTGCGTTGCTCCACTAACTAATATATTGATCCCTGCACATACGCAATCTGCAAGCAAGATTGCGATCTTCGGATTCATTGCTTCGCGAGCCGCTAAGTCATCAAGGGAAAGATTTCGAAGCAGGTGTTTTCTTATGTTGATGGCCCAATGTTCGGCTGTTATTTCTGGAATGGTGACGTGGAGCCGACTACCGTCAGGCAATCGCGCATCAACAAAAGGGTGAGACAGATCCAATCGTCGCCCACTCCACATGAGAGCTCGTTCAACGATATTGCGAACTTCATCGCCTGTAAGGAGCAGATTTGTTAATTCATTCTTTCCGGATCGAGCAATAAAAATTCTTTCTGGTGAATTTATCCAAATTTCTTCAATGGAACTATCAGACATAAATGTGGCAAGAGGTCCAAAGGTCAGAGCTAAATCTGGTGTTGTCATAGCCAGACTCTAAAATGAATAGGTTTTGAAGCCTCGTGAAACGATCAATATGGTGGACGACTTTAAATGGTGCACGCGATATTCGATGAAGAGCCCTGTCTCAAGAAAAAGAGCGCCTACCCGAAGGTAAGCGCCCAACTTCATTGTTACTAGTAGCGGGGGCAGGATTTGAACCTACGACCTCTGGGTTATGAGCCCAGCGAGCTACCGAGCTGCTCCACCCCGCGTCGGTAA
>CAIVOW010000196.1 GCA_903907665.1 uncultured Actinomycetes bacterium
CCGGGCGATAAAGTGGCAATTTCACGCACTGCCCATAGATCAGTTTTAAGTGCGCTTGTGCTTAGCGGCCTTGAACCTATCTGGATGTCTCCAGAACTTGATGAGAAAACAGGAGTTCCGATAGGAATTGCACTTACGGAAATTGAACGAGTGGTTGATTTAAATCCCATAGCAATTCTGCTCACTGAGCCTGGCTACCTTGGAACGCTCTCGGATCTTGGGCCCATTATCGAACGCGCCCATTCGAGGAAGATCGCTGTCGTTATTGACGCTGCTTGGGGTGCTCACTACGGATTTCATAAAGACATTCCTGCTCACGCAATATCACTTGGCGCCGATGCAGTTGTAACAAGTATCCACAAAAATTTACCTGGGTACAGCGCAGCAGCGCTGCTACTGGTAAAAGGTCCACTTATTAACCGTGAGCGATTGAATCAGAGTTTTGAAACCACTCATACAACTTCACCAGCAGGCGCTCCCCTGGCTTCAATCGATGCAACCCGCGCCTTATTACAAATCCGTGGCTCGCAGTTACTAGATGATTTGTTGAAGTGCGTCTTAGGATTTATAACGGACGTTGAGAGCGCAATCGGTCAGAAAATATTTCTGTCGGCACAGGATTTCAATCCCGGCCGATTCGATCCTTCAAAGCTAGTCATGCAAACATCAGGAATAGGCATATCTGGAGTTGAACTCGAAAAGCTGCTCCAGAAGCGCGGTATTCGAGTTGAAATGGCAGATCGCGACACCGTTGTTTTCTTAGCCACACTAGCTGACACTCAATCTGATTTTGCTGAACTTACTAAAGAAGTAATTGCTGCTATCAATGCGCTTAAAGGAGCTGCCCGCCCAATAAAAATTTCCTTGAGTTGGTCAGTTGTACCGGACCAAGTTTTGACACCCCGCGAAGCATATTTTGCCGAAACCGAATTAGTAAGTCGCGATCAAGCTAGTGGGCGCATTAGTGCTGACCTCATTGCACCTTATCCGCCCGGAGTTGCTGTACTAGCTCCCGGTGAGCGCATCACCGAAGCAATACTTAAGGGATTGATTGAAACTCACAACGATGGTGTGCGAATTGCATATGCAACAGATCCCACACTTCAACACTTTCGTGTTGTGAAGTAAAGCCTTACTCTCCTAAAGCCTTTAAAATTTGCGCAGCATGATCTGTCGGATGCTTTGTATATGTATGAACCCAAGTCTCAATTGAGTATTGTCCAGATTCTGAATGTTCACCAAAATTATTTAATTGATCGGGTGTTAGGCGCCTTAAAATCATCAAGGATGAAGCTCGTACTGCTCTAAAAACATTGAGAGAAAGCTCGATTGGTAGTTCTCGGTACCCAAGTGTCGAACTTTGAGCCCATTTATCTTCGTCATAGCCTTGAATCCCAGTACCAGGCTCGGCTACAAGGCGACGCAATCTGGCATATGACTGTGCTTCGCTATCGGCCAGGTGGTGAACTACTTGGCGCGGGGTCCATCCTTCTCCATCAGTTTTATCAAGGTCACTCTCTTCAAGAGTTTCTACGATACGAAGGAAATCATTTGTTGCCATTTCATAGTCGGAGGCCATTGCTGCAATACTCATACCGAAAGTGTACTCAAGAAATTTGGACTCCCGTGAGGTCGTGCAACGCTGAAAAAACCGCCTCACTAGACCAGGATGGCTCTTGTGGCTTTGCAAGATTATTTAACCCATCTTCGCTAAGGAATTTTTTGAGTTTCTCTGGAATTTTTGCTTGACCTGGATTTGGATTTCCTAAATCAAGCCATTTCCAATGGGAATCCGGGCCAACAATTAAGACAAGATCGGGGTGAGTTACATCATAAGCAGATGGCTTACCGCTCTGCCAATCCAACGGGAGTGCAGCCCGTTCAGATGCTGTGTATTGAACTCGCATTGCTGGCGCACCAAAGTATGTCCACATGGCTTTAAGGTCGCTATCACTGCCCGAACCGAGCGCGAAATTAGAATCGTTGTAGAGTGCAAAATAGGCAGCAAGCCTCGCCACTTTGTCTCTAGCGCCATCGACAGAAATTTCAATCACTTTAACTTTCCCCTTGAGGGAGGAAGCTGCAACTGCATCACCAATCATGCGCATTGTCGCCGAAGTCATGGGGCAGATTTCTTGGCATGAGGTAAGGAAATTTGAGATAACCACGTACTGACCTTTGAGCTCTCCCAAGGTAAAACTTTTACCACTCTGATCAAAAAATTTGAGCGTAAGAATATTGGCAGGGATACTTTCATCAAGGTAGGAGCCACCGCCTCGTGCTGCGCTGCCTGGAGCTACATTTGCTCGTGATGTAGGACTATCACTCCCTGAAGCACAACTCGTCATAGCGAATACACCTACTGTGATGATTGCAACAAGAATTAACTTCTTCACCCACTCACTATAGAGGCACTTGCCTCTTACTTGTAACTGCGAATTAGTCGCGTTTAGGTAAATACACACTCATTACATAAAATTCACATCAGTATTCCAGATAAGTACATTCCAAAGGAGCGTCAAATGAAAGTCCATTCCGATATTACACAAATTGTGGGTAACACTCCTCTTGTTCGAATTAATCGAATTACTGATGGAGCGCAAGGACATGTCTATGCAAAATTAGAATTCTATAATCCAACAAGCACTATAAAAGATCGTATCGGTATTGCCATGGTGGACGCAGCCGAGAAATCGGGTCAACTCAAGCCTGGTGGAACAATTATTGAAGCTACATCTGGAAATACAGGTATTGCTCTTGCAATGGTAGGCGCAGCACGTGGATATAAAGTCATTCTCACAATGCCAGATTCGATGTCCAAGGAGCGTCGCGCACTCCTTCGCGCTTTTGGAGCAGAGTTGGTTTTAACACCCGCTGCAGAAGGTATGCGCGGAGCAGTTGCAAAAGCAGAAGAGTTGGGAACAGCTGCGGGAACTGTGCTTGTGCGTCAATTTGAAAATGAAGCTAATCCAGAAATTCACCGCCAGACTACAGCGCAAGAAATCTGGAACGATACCGATGGCCAAGTTGCTGCGCTTGTTGCGGGTATTGGAACTGGCGGAACTATCACTGGCATTGGTCAGGTTTTAAAAGAGAAAAATCCAAATATAAAAATCTTCGCCGTTGAGCCAGCAGCATCTCCTATCCTGAATGGTGGTAAGCCAGGTGGGCACCCAATTCAGGGAATCGGGCCTAACTTCATACCAAATATTTTAGATACCAAGATTTATGATGAAGTATTTGATGCATCTAATGATGACGCCTTTGGCTATGCACGTCGCGCCGCGAAAGAAGAGGGACTTCTCGTAGGAATTTCATCTGGTGCAACACTTTGGGCTGCTTCGCAAGTAGCAAAGCGTCCTGAATTTGCTGGAAAAATAATCGTTGCAATTATTCCGTCGTTCGGTGAACGTTATCTATCAACGGCGTTATACGCAGATTTGATGGAGTAGCCAG
>CAIVOW010000197.1 GCA_903907665.1 uncultured Actinomycetes bacterium
ATCAAACTTATTGGTACGAAATGGGCGCTCTACTGAGGAAGCACTCTTTTTCGATGAATCACCGACAGTCTTTGCAAAACGCTCTGCGCGATCATTATCGCGAGATTTCTTTGAAGCCGATTTAGCTGTAGAAAGTTTTTGTGTGCCGGGCTTACTTCCAGGCTTACTTCCAGGTTTAGAACCGGGCTTTACATTGAATTTATCTTCACGCTTTACAAACTTTGGCTTGTTAACGCGATCGCGACGCTTCTGCTCAGTCTCATCGACAATGCGCAAAACTTCTCGCTTTTCAACTAAAGGTTTGTATACGCGTTCTTCTTTTTTAAAGGCAGGCTTTGCGGCAACTGGCTTTTCAAATTTCTTAGGCTCGAATTTCTTTTTTTCAGCAAAAGGTTTTGAGTAATCCTTCTTCTCGAATTCTCGCTTTGGCGCTTCCCGATCAGGGCGTGCTGGGCGATCAGAACGTGAAGTAAATCCTCCATCGCGGTCACGCTTTGGATACTCCTTCTTCGGATATTCACTCTTAGCCGGTCCATCGAATTCACGCTTGGGTCCACGATCGCGCTTTGGAAAATCACCAGGGCGCTGCTGTTGGGAAGAACGAGGGCGCTCACTAGATCCGCCAGAACGGCCACCACGTGAATTTCCACCGCGTTCATTGCGTCGAGGAGCTGGTTCAGAAACGATTACAGGAATACCTGATGGCTCTTGAGCACCAGTAATCGCAACGAGATCATCGTGCATGGGATGTACAAAAGATTCCTTCAATTTAACACCCGCGCGAATTGCAAGGCCAAAGATGCCTTTTTTCTGCTTGTGTGTACCAATTGAAACAACTGTTCCAGTTGCGCCTGCACGAGCTGTACGTCCAGCGCGGTGCAAATAATCTTTATGGTCTTGTGGAGGATCAACGTGAACGACTAATGAAACGTCATCCACATGGATTCCGCGGGCTGCAACATCTGTTGCAATCAGCGCAGTTGAATGTCCAAGTTTAAAGCCTTCAAGAACGCGTGTGCGTTGGCTCTGTGTTTTACCACCATGTAAAACGGATGCAGCAACGCCTTGTTGGCGAAGCTTATCTGCCAGCTTATCGGCGCCATGCTTTGTCTTTACAAACATAATAGTGCGACCCTCACGTGCTGCGATTTGTTGCAGAATTGTGTCGCGATGAATTTGGTCAACAATTAGAACGTGGTGCTCCATGTTTCCTGCAGTTGATTTCTCATTTTCCAAAGAGTGCGTAACTGGATCTTTTAAGAAGCGGCGTACGAGTGCGTCGACATCTCGGTCCAAAGTTGCTGAGAACAATAAGCGCTGTCCGTTTGGAGAAGTTAGATTCAAAATTTGAGTAACGATTGGCAAGAAGCCCATATCAGCCATCTGATCGGCTTCATCCAAGACTGTTATTTCGACGTCATCTAAAACCATGTACTTTTTCTTAAGAAGATCTTCCAAGCGACCAGGAGTTGCAACAATAATTGGTACTCCGCGCTTAAGTGCTGCTTGCTGAGTTGTGTATGACATTCCTCCAGCAACGACTTGTGAATTCAATCCAACAGTACGAGCCAACGGCGCAATAACTTCGCTGATTTGAACAGCTAATTCGCGAGTTGGAGCAAGGACCAAACCAAGTGGGCGGCCAGGTTTTGCTTTCTGTCCGGCCAAACGAGTCATCATCGCTAAACCAAATGCCAGCGTCTTTCCAGAACCAGTCTGTCCGCGACCAAGTACATCGCGTCCAGCAATTGCCTCAGGCAGAGTCGCTTTTTGAATAGGGAATGGGGTTGTTTTGCCTTCTTCTGTAAGCGCGGCAATCAGCGCAGGGTGAACACCTAAAGATTTGAACGTCATGAAACTACTACCAATCGAGACATACAAGCGTGTCTCGATTTGATCTAAATTGATCAATTACTGGTGTAGCCAGAAAAGACTCGCAAGTGAGATTCAAACTATATGAACCTCTATGGGGTTACTTCAAATGAAGTAATACCCAATTGTAACTTATGAAATTACCACTGTTAGCCACTAAATAATTGAACGTCGATATTTGGCATATTCATCTGCAAGCGGATCATTCACGCGTGGAAGTTCATTTCCAAGCGCACGTTCAAGCAATAAATCGGCAAATTCTGGATTACGCGCGAGTACAGCTCCATGTAAATATGTACCAAATATATTTCCTACTACTGCCCCATCAACTCCACCAGCCCCATTTCCATGGCCTGTAATTACACGTCCCAGTGCTGTAATTCCATGCGCAAGATTTGTCTGGCCCCCATGATTTTCAAATCCCGTTAATTCAATATTCAGTAAATCAGAATGAACTTTGATATCCCCTACAAATCGTGAAGACCCAGGAAGTGTTTCCATGTCGATCACACCTAGTCCAACTTGCTTAACTCCATTAGCAAAATATGAATTACCTAGAATTTGAAATCCGGCGCAGACCGCTAGGACAACGCGGTTTTTAAAATCAAAACCCTTAAGCGCCGTGCACGAAAGTACTTGGGCCGCATCTTCAGCGCCACCCAAAAGATAAATATCGCCATCAGTTGGAATCACTTCGCGATATGACACATCAACAATATGCGCCGTTACACCAGCTAGACCTGCGCGAAAAGCTAAGACATCTGCATTTCCACGATCACCATATGTACCTAGCAGTTCGTTATGAATACGGATGATCTTCATTAGCCCACCAACTCAAAAAACGCGGTGTATGCAGCCAAAACTTCAACCGGTCCAGCAAACTTCGCAGTAGCACTATCAAAGTCAGGAACTAATTCAGCAAGGACGCCTTGTACGTGAAGGCGATAAGCCAAATCCAAACCTCGCTCACCGGTCACCACTACATGCTTACCGCGAAGCCCCGAGAAATCAACATCCCATAACCACGATGTATCAATACCGTCGACTTCTCGCGAATTCAAAATCAATATTACTTTTTCACCTTCGACTCCAGCCAGTGCTTCCCGCCACGATGCTGGATTCTTTGTTAATCGAATTGAACAATCTGCATTGATAAATTTCTTAGAGACTTTGCGCTCAAGTGTTGATAGATCAACCTCATGCCAAGGAACTACGAAATATTCAGCTGTTATATTTGCCAAAATCTGATTACGCATGGCGGCTGATTCGGCGCTAAATTTCTTATCCGAAACCTGATTAGTTAATCCGCATATGCACGAGTACATCCCGCCAACCCAATCAAGATAAGCCCCGCACGATGGACACACTGCGCCATCTGGATGTCTTCCAGCCATTCCCCCAAATGAAACTCGCACATTATTCGACGCACTTGCTAACACGTAGTTCAAAAATGGATCATCAATGTCTGCAATAAAAGTAGCATCAGACTTAGATGCCATCTCTTTCCAACGATCTGCTACTCGTTTTACTTCGTGCATCCGGTGTAATTGATCGCGAGTTAAATTGAGCAAAAGGACTGCTTTGGGTTTTGTAGCATCAACGACGAAAGGTAGGTGCAGTTCATCGACTTCAAGAACGGCGTACTCGGACTTGGTCATCAACGCACTAGCAACACCTCGGGCAAGGTTTGATCCACTCTTTGAAGTAGTGACACTGCCAGCTGTAGACATAAAGCCAGCGAGCGCACGGGCAGTAGATGTCTTACCGTTTGTTGCTGAAACCAAAATAATTTTACGCCCTACGGATAACTGTGAGATCGCATTAGGGCAGAGAACGAGCAGTACCCGCCCAGCAATCGTCTCACCTGATTTACCAAGCAAAGTATGTGAAGTCCACCCGGCAAGGCGAGCAACAAACATTGCGAAAGTGAGTCTCATTCCGGAAAAACCGTATGGACGTGGACATGCGGGAATTCCTTATTGAACTTTGCTTTTCCACCAAGGCCAGAGATTTCTAGCAAGATTGCCACGCAATCAATCGTTCCACCGCATCGTTCAATCAACTTAGATGCTGCCTTCAATGTTCCACCTGTCGCCAGCACATCATCGAGCAACATGACGCGCTCACCTTCTAGAACGGCGTCCTGATGAATCTCTAAAGTATCAATCCCATATTCCAACCCATATGTCTCTGAATGAGTGAGATAGGGCAGCTTGCCTGACTTGCGAATAGGTACAAAGCCTTTACCCGCATATCCAGCAACTGCGGCCGCCAAAATAAATCCTCGGGCCTCAATGCCCGCAACTAAATCAAAATTCTTAGAATAGGAAGCAATCTCTTCTACGACGTATGCGAAAGCCTGTGCATCTTTGAGCATCGGGGTTACATCTTTGAAGATAATCCCGGCCGATGGAAAATCGGGTACAACTCGAATTAACCCGAGCGCATCAGCCTTGGAAGTACTCATGTCGTGAGTATAAATCGATTACCAAGCCCGTGCCATGACACCAATCCCATATCCTGATTAATCTAGGTAATCTAGGTAGTGATGAGTGAGAGAAAAGAGAGCTTAAAAAGCCCAGCGAAACTTCCCAGAAGTGTTCGTCTACTTCTTCTCGGAGTTTTGCTTTCTGCAATAGGCAATGGCTTGGTCTTCTCATTCCTCTTTATCTATCTCCACCAAGTTCGCGAAATCCCATCTGCAATTGTGGGCCTGATATCTGGTTATGGCGCACTAGTTGGGTTGGTACTTGCACCCGTCGTCGGCTCACTGATTGATCACTGGGGCCCTAAATCAATTTTGCTTGGTTCACTTATCGTCAGCGCAGTTGGCTTCTATAACATGGGCTCAATCCATAGTCTTTTCAGCGCACTGGTAGTCACAACTATTTGCTCATTTGGACAAGCAGCAATGTGGCCCAGCCAGAGCGCAATTGCCGCAGAAATCACAACCGAAGAACAGCGTCCTAAATACTATGGCTCTCAATTTGCGCTACTCAATCTTGGAATGGGTCTGGGTGGACTCACCGCTTCTTTAGTTGTTAATACTGTTAACCCACAAACATTCGTCAATCTCTACCGTGGTGATGGAATTTCCTACATCGTTTATTTTGTCGTTATTCTCTTTATTCGTGGGGTAGGCCATCGCACAAGTGCCGAGCGCGAAGTTAACTCAAACCGAACCGATGGATGGAAAAATGTTTTCGCTGATCGAGTTTTCGTAAAAGTCTGGCTAATTTCAATCGGCGCCATTTTATGTGGATATGCCCAACTAGAAGTTGGCTTTACTGCCTTCTCCTCCATGATTGCAAAAGTGCAACCCTCAGATATCGCGTGGGCTTTTGCTGCCAATACTCTCTTGATTGCTGCTGCTCAGCTGTGGTTTGTTAAAAAGCTTGAAAACTTTGATCGAACGAAATCAATCGCGATTGCAGCACTTTTCTGGGCCGCCGCATGGATAGCACTTGCTTGCGCCGGGATAATTAGAACTCAAGCTCTTGCTCTCATTATTATCTGCCAGGTTGTCTTTGGCATTGGCGAAATGATCTGGTCACCGATTATGCCTTCAATTGTTAATCAATTAGCGCCAGAACATTTGCGCGGACGCTACAACGCGGCATCAACAAGCACGTGGACGATCGGCACAATCATGGGCCCAGTCATTGCTGGAACTCTGCTTGGTGCCCAGCTGCAGTGGTATTGGATTGGTGGGCTAGTCGCAGGGCTTTTGATTGTTGCTGTTGCAGCTGTGCGCTTGCGTCTACCAAATAGAAGCCTGTAATAAATCTGGAGCCTCAGGCCGGGATTGAACCGGCGACCTGTCCATTACGAGTGGACTGCTCTACCACTGAGCCACTGAGGCGTTAACAACGGCAATTCTAACTGCCCAAAACTCCCTGCCTGCTCTCAGCAGCCTCACCGGACCACCCAAGCCTGACAAGACACTATGCGTACATGAAACGACATATAGGAATCCTGGCCTTCGGCTTAATGGTTGCTGCTGGCGTTACTTTCGCTCAAATTGGTCCATCAACACCGGGGCTCGCATCTTCTTCCCTTGCTGCGAGCGTTTCCACTAGTTCGAATTTGGCCTCTCAACAATCAGCGCCAACTACTTCAGGTGTACATACAGCTTCATTCTCCACAAGTGCAAAGCACTCGATTAGTGGATCAAATGAAGAAGACGATTAAGAGATATTAACTTCACCTGCGTGGTTTTGAAGAACGATAGAAACAATTCCAACTTCCCCATCATTTTCTGATGGATCAACAAACTCAATATCTATTTCACCAAGGTGAGTTTCGATATCTCCACCGAGCCACTCTTCAATTGCCTGGCGAGTTCCAGCAATAATAATTTTTTCAATACGTGAGCGGGCACTTCCATCAGCAGATGGGTGATCAGTTGAAAGCCATTGCACAAAGAATGGAAGTTGTTCGTTATGCAACAACTCAATAATTCCAAGTTGCTTCCATTTTAAATCTGTTCCATCCGGACGGCGACGATGTCCTTCAACAGCTTCGCGACCAATCCGGGTTTCAAGCTTAGAAATATCTTTTGTTGAAAGAACCCATGACAACCAACCGCCACCTTCAGCTGCTTTTTTAGATACTGCTTTACCAAATGGTGTTTGTTCTGCTGCTGGATGATCGAGGGCACACACAACTTCGATGTATTGGCCACCAACAAGTGGCGCAGTGAAGTTACGTGTTCCAAAGCGAGGGTGAATACCACCGTCTACAAAGGCCGTTCCAATTTGAGATCCGATTCGTTGCACGACATCTGAAATCTGATCGTGGGTGGTGGCATAAGAGACGTGGTCTAAGCGCATGAGTAGATTCTGCACCATTAAAAGGGGTGCTCTTTACCAACTATGCATCTATTCACACGGGGAAAAAGAACAAAATCGTTATAAAGATGGGATTTTCGGGACCTACCGCAGGGCCACCATCAAAGCCTCAAGGGTTAATAATGGCGCAGCATTTCGCGAAAGTCGCGTTCGAGCTTCCATAATCGCATCAATTTTCTCAAGGATTTTCACCTTATCCGCGGCGCTCCCGCCCGCCGCCGGGGAAACCAACTGGTCCCGATACTTCACGGCAATATCCAACAACACTGTATCCAAGGCATCTTGCACCATTCGAGTTTGTCGAGACTTTTGTCCCTTTTCTAACTCTTTGATTGCTTTACTTCCACCCGCAGTTAACTTACTACCCTGCTGGCCCCACGCCTCTTTTGCTTTGCGAATCTCTTCATCATTGTTCGCTTCGGCAACAGCTTCTGCGCCGCTCTTCGCTAACTCCACGATTTTTGCTGCGGCAGCAAATGCCGATGCCACATCCTTGATCTCAAATGGCAATCTCAAAATTTCAGCCGACGTGGTTACTTCTAGTGAGGCTGGAGCCACAAAAGATAGATTACGAACTCGACTACGAATAGTCGAAATAACATCGGCATCTGAAGGAGCACATAAAATCCAGACTGTCCGAAGACCAGGTTCTTCAATCGCTTTCAAAAGTGCATTCCCCGCTGAATCCGTTAAGCGTTCAGCACTTTCCAAAATCACGACACGATAAGGAGATGTTGATGGACTCCATGATGCTCGCTGCACCAATTCACGCACATCATCAATTTTGATTGATAAGCCATCTGTTTGAATTAACTCTAAATCTCCGTGCG
>CAIVOW010000198.1 GCA_903907665.1 uncultured Actinomycetes bacterium
CAAGAAGTACAGCAAGGATTGCAAGAGTAGTTTCGAGAGTATTTGTGGCGCCATCGGCGACCATGATTGCTCCCACCAAAATAATTCCGTGAATCGCATTTGCACCAGACATAAGCGGTGTATGCAGTGTGGTTGAAACTTTGGAGACAACTTCAAATCCCACGAAAATCGAGAGTGCGAAGATTGTAAGAATTGCCATACTAGAGAGTGAGGCCATCTTTATTTCTTCCCTTCTGGCGTGCGACGAGCGCCACCGTGTGTCACGGCCGCTGCGTCGATAATTTCATCGGAGAAATCTGGAATTACGGTTGCAACTCCATCGGTAGTTTTAACCATCAACATCAACAAGTTAACAACATTTCGTGAGAAGAGCATCGAAGCGTGGAAAGGCAGTTGGGAAGGAACATCCTTACCGCCCCACATTCTGACTCCGTTTGCTGTTGTAATAATTTCACCAGGTTTTGTGCCTTCAACGTTTCCACCAGTTTCTGACGCAAGGTCAACAACCACTGAACCAGCAGACATCGTTGCAACCATATCCGCAGTAACCAATCGAGGAGCTGGTCGACCAGGAACTGCAGCTGTTGTAATGAGTACATCGGCTGCTGCAATATAAGGAGTAAGAAGTGCGCGCTGTTGGGCTGCGCGATCTTCAGTCATTTCACGTGCATAGCCGCCCTGACCTTCAAGTGCTTCCAATTCCAAAGTAATGAACTTTGCGCCCATCGACTTCACTTCATCGGCCGAAGCTGGACGAACGTCATACGCACTAACCACGGCGCCAAGACGCTTTGCGGTTGCGATTGCTTGTAATCCTGCAACGCCCGCACCGAGAATGACAACATTTGCAGGCGTAACTGTTCCTGCAGCCGTCATTAACAGCGGGAAGAAGCGCGGAGACATTTCTGCGGCGACAAGAGTTGCGCGGTAACCCGCACACAATGCCTGCGAGGTGAGGGCATCCATCGATTGCGCGCGTGAAATACGAGGAACCAGTTCAAGTGAAAGGGCTGTGGCACCCGCACTAGCTGCTGCCTCGATTGAGTCAACTGCAGTAGTAGGGGAAAGGAATGAGATCGTAATGGCGCCTTTTTTAAGTGACTTCATTTGATCAGGTGTAAGAGGTTGGATAGATGCCACGACATCGCTATCGCTGATGACATTTCCACTCTTAACAGTTGCTCCAGCTTTTGTGAATTGCTCATCTGAAAATTGCGCAGAGAGACCTGCACCGGATTCAATGACTACTTCGAGACCTGCTCGAGTGAGTTTGGAGATAATGTCAGGAACGAGGGCCACGCGGTTTTCACCGGGGCGGGTTTCCTTTGGGACTGATATGCGCACGCGCAAACGCTACTTGTCTGAGCTCGCTATGTCTAAGTGGCGGCCACTATTTAACGATTAAATTGCTGTGAATATTGCCCTCTTGGGTAAATAACGAGAGTGCTGGCCGCTTAAACCATTAAACCAGTAAACCAGTAAACCGGTAAACCGGTAAACCTAGGCGTACTTATAAACCTAGGCGTACTTAAAGTCTGCCCGTTAGATCCCCGCGAACTAAATGGTAGAGAGCGGCTTGAATCGTTGTGCGCCGGTGATAGGCCTCGCGCCAGATAACTGAACGGTTGCCATCAATAACCGCTTCGGCAACCTCTTCACCTCGGTGGGCTGGCAAGCAATGCATGAAGATTGCATCGCTGGCGGTGAGTGCCATCAAATTTTCGGTGACTGCAAATGGCGAAAGCGCCTGCAACTTCTCATTGCGCTCGCTCTCTGGATCGCCCATCGACATCCAGACATCGGTATAAATAACTGAGGCCTCTTTAGCCGCAGCTTCGGGGTCGTGAGTAACTTCTACGGTAGCGCCGGTTGTTGCCGCAATCGCTCGAGCTTTAGCAACTGCATCTGAATTCGGTGCCCATTTTCCAGATGGCGTGGCTGCAACTACATGCGCGCCAAGGATTGCGCCCATGGTGAGCCATGCATGCGCCATATTGTTTCCATCACCAACATATGTAAATTTACGTCCCGCAATATCTTTTCCAAATACCTCGCGAATAGTTGCCCAATCTGCAAGTAATTGAGTTGGATGATCATCATCTGTTAAGCCGTTTAAAACAGGAATCGTCGCCCATTGGCCAAGTTCATCAACATCAGATTGTTTGAAAGTTCGCACAATAAGCGCTGACGCAAATCCACTAATTATTCGGGCTGTGTCGGCGATAGTTTCGCCGCGGCCGATTTGTAAGTCATCCTCGCGCAAGAACATTGGGGTTCCACCCAGGTGCGCCACAGCAGTTTCAGATGCTAGGCGTGTCCGCGTTGATGGCTTGGTCATATAAATTGCCACTGTGCGATTCGCCAAAGTATCGGCGGCGCGAAGTGGGGACTTGGCAAAGTCTGCGGCAGTGTCGAGCAATAGATCGACATCAGCACGACTTAAGTCGGCGGTCCTGAGCAAGTCCTTCATTGACGCAGTTTAATCCATCCGGCAGATAAGATTGCCCGCATGGGATTGTTTTCACGTATTGGCTCAGACTTACTGGAACGAGCGGAAGAACTGACGCATGAAGATGGGGACCACGAACGCTTCTCGCATTATGTGCTGAAAGAAAAAATAACTGAATCAGCTGTAACTGGCAAGGCAGTACGTGCCCTGTGTGGCAAAAAATGGGTCCCAAACCGCGACCCCGAGAAATTTCCTATATGCCCAATGTGCAAAGAGATTCATGCTGGGCTGAAGAAAAAGGATCAATGAAGAAAGAGCGCTACAAGCTGTCGCGTGGCTTTAGAAATTTCCCAGCAAATAACCCAGCAAAAATCCGAGCTTTTATCTTCTCTTTCACACTGATTCCGGCATCTGTTGCAGCATCTATTGCAGTATCTGTTCTTCTTTCTGGCGCTGTTTCTACTTTCGCCATTGATCATGCATATGCCGATAATCCACCTCGTAAAATATTGACTGGTTGGATTCCTTATTATCGAACCTATCCATCCGTTGGTAAACAAAACGGTGGATTAGATAGCGCATTGGCAAGTGCTGACTTAATTAGTGAAGTAATGCCATTTTGGTATTCACTGGACAGCGCAATTAAAATTACAGATCTTTATACCCCAGCTAATCCGAGTAATCCAATTAGCGATACCTTAAATAAACTGCGCTCGGCTGGCTATAAAATTATTCCAACAATTACGGATTCGACAGCGTCAAAAGATCCAAAGACGGGCAAAACCCAAACAATGGTTCTTTCCAATCTCATGGCTGATTCTGCCGGGCGTGACGTTCTTGTAAGCACAATTACGAATTTTGTTGTATCGAATAATTATGATGGTATCGATTTAGATTTTGAAAATTTTGCATACGTTGATGGAACTGCGTCATGGCCAACAACTCAAATTAGATTTGTGGCATTCATGAAATCCCTTGCGGCTTCCTTGCATGCTCAAGGAAAATTGCTTTCACTCACAACTCCACCATCATTTGGATTGGATAGTGGCAAGAAAGGCTATTGGGTTTATTCATGGCCTGATCTTGGCGCGGTTATTGATCGTCTACGAATAATGACGTATGACTATTCCACCTCTTCACCTGGCCCAATTGGACCAATAACGTGGGTGGAGCAAGCAGTGCAATATGCGGTATCTGTAATGCCTGCATCAAAAGTATTTGTGGGATTGCCTGGTTATGGTCGTGATTGGGTAACCGGTGTCCAAGGTGTTTGCCCTTCACTTCCGATTAATTATCTAACCGCAGTAAAGACAACGGCTTCAGCCGGAACATTTGTTATGAGAGATGCGGCTGCACTGGCAAGCACCTACGCTGCGACGCCGCAGTATCAAGCAAAATATGGTGAAACTACTTTTACATATCAAAAAGTTTATAACGGCACGACTCCCGACGGGCAACTGACTCAATGCACCGCAACTCGCCAAGTTTGGTATCAAGATGCACAGGGTTATGCCCTGCGGGCAAATCTCGTCGCTAAATATCGAATCGGGGGATTAACTCAGTGGACACTTGGAATGGAAGATCCAGCGGCAATAGATGCAATTCGTGTTGTAGCAAAGTCGATTGCCCCAGATGTAGTTTTGGCTAATTTACTCTCAGACATTTCAGCTGTTAGTTATGGTGGAATCGCCAATATAAGTGGAACATTTTCGCTGCCGGATAAAAGCCCATTAGCTGCGTTACCCGTACGAATAGAAATAAAGACTGGCTCAACAGACTGGTCTTCAATTTATACTGGAGTTACGAGTAGTACTGGTGTTCTTTCCATACCTATTGTTATCGGAGAAAATACTAAAGTTCGAATGATTTCAGATGGAACATGGGAGCGCGGGGAAGGCCGAAGTTCAGAGCTTTTACTGCAGAGCGGTCGTAAATTTGCTTGGTTAAGTGCACCAACTTCAGTTAAGCGGGGAGTAGCCTTCCAATTAACAGGAAGAGTTTCACCGCTTAGTCCTGGCTTAACGCTTTCACTTACGGATGGCGATAAGTTCAAACAATCAGTAATGGTTGACGAAGCCGGAAATTTCTCGAGTACAGTCACCGAAGCGCTACCAGGTCTATACAATTTTCAAGTTAGTAGCGCCAGTGATGACAAGTATCTTGCCTCGTCAAGTAGCCTTGTTACCGTTGTGGTTCGTTAGTTCTTGCTTGTGCCCGCGCTAGTTGCGCTAGCTGAAGTAGCGGTAAGGGAGGTGTTCTGATGGTCGATACGCTTACTGATATTGAATTAAGTATTGAACAACTTCTCGAACGGCCTTGGGTATGTCTGGTTTGGGATGATCCCGTTAATTTAATGTCGTATGTGACTTATGTATTTATAAAACTTTTCAAATTTAGCTCAGAAAAAGCGCACGATCTAATGATGCAAGTACACCTTGAAGGTCGCGCAGTTGTTGCATCGGGTTCACGTGAAGAGATGGAACATCATGTGCAAGCGCTACACGAACATGGTTTATGGGCAACTCTCCAAAGAGATGACAAGATTTAATGTCTCAATTCGCTCGGGCTGGTGAAACTTTTACTCTTTCTCTTTCAATGGATGAGGCACACATTCTCATTAATCTCACCGAGCAACTTCTTGAATTACTTGGCGAAGGCGACTTCCAGCATCATTATGATGAGAATGATCCGTTCGCGGCGTTGATGGCGATGCAGCAGGAGATTGCTGCGCCAGAAGATCCAGTTTTACGTAGATTGTTGCCAAATGCGTATGCAGATCCTGAAGCGGCTGATGATTTTCGTCGTTATACCGAGCCGGCAATAAGAAAAGGAAAGCAGAATTCTCTACGAACAATTCGAGAAGAGCTTCTAGTTATTGTTGACAGCGAGCAGACGAGTGTCATTAAAGGACTGGATCCTCAACTCTGGCTAAAAACTTTGAATGATTTGCGATTGGCGCTTTCCGTTCGTCTAGAAATTCAAAGTAGCAGTTTTGAAATATTTGAGAATATGCCCGATGAGGATCCTCAAAAAGGTATCTACGCCGTCTATTTTTGGCTAGGTTGGCTGCAAGAGAACCTGCTCGAACTTTTGAATACCGAAACTACTGACCACTAGCTCGATATAGGTAGACTTGTCGCATGAACTCAAGTGCCCCAATCGGAATTTTTGATTCTGGTGTGGGTGGATTGACAGTAGCTCGCGCAATCATCGATCAGCTTCCGAATGAATCCATTCTTTATGTGGGCGATACTGCACGTGGTCCTTATGGTCCACGTCCGCTAGCCGAGGTGCGCTCCTTCGCACTTGAAATTATGGACCAATTAGTTGCAGCTGGTGTCAAAGCAATTGTGATTGCATGTAACAGTGCAAGTGCAGCAACTCTTCGTGATGCACGTGAACGATATGACGTTCCCCTGATTGAAGTTATTCAACCTGCTGCGCGCAGAGCTGTTTCTGCAACTCGTACGGGAAAGGTTGGAGTTATTGGAACGCAAGCCACGATTGATTCAGGAGCGTACTTGGATGCATTTGCAGCCGCTCCTCAACTAGAAATTTCGTCAGTTGCGTGTCCCGAATTTGTTGAATTTGTAGAACGCGGGGAAACCTCAGGAGCAGCAATAACACAGGTTGCGAAGAAATATCTAGAGCCGCTCACACGCGCGGGCATAGACACGCTTGTTCTGGGTTGCACTCACTATCCTCTCCTTACTGGAGTAATTTCTTATGTAATGGGAAATGACGTCACTCTTGTTTCAAGCGCAGATGAGACTGCCAAAGATCTTTATCGAGTACTTGTAGAGCATGATTTATTAAGAGCGAAAGATGCTGGTGCACCACAATATAAATTTGTGTCTACCGGAAATAGCGCATCATTTGCATCCTTAGCGAGACGTTTTCTTGGCCCAGAAGTTTTGACTGTAGAGAGTTCAATATAATTAAAGCAATATAATTAAAGCAATATAATTTAAGCAATAAGTTTCAACCCATTTAGCAGCGACGACAGAAAGAGAATGAATGAGCGCACGTATCGATGGACGTCAAGCAGATCAATTGCGGACAATTAAGTTCACGCGAAATTGGTTAAATAATGCAGAAGGATCAGTTCTAGTCGAATTTGGTAATACTCGAGTTTTATGCGTTGCATCTTTCACACCAGGTGTTCCGCGTTGGATTGCAGGTACAGGCAAAGGCTGGGTAACTTCTGAATATGCAATGTTGCCTCGAGCAACACATACTCGTTCTGATCGCGAGAGCGTTAAAGGAAAGCTCGGTGGTCGTACGCAGGAAATTTCTCGTCTAGTCGGTCGCTCACTTCGCGCTGTAGTTGATACTCACGCGTTGGGCGAGAACACGATCGTTATCGATTGCGATGTGTTGCAAGCAGATGGTGGAACGAGAACGGCAGCAATCACTGGGGCATATGTTGCACTCGCTGATGCAATCACATGGGCAAAGTCCAAAGGTCATGTGTTGGCAGATCGCCAGCCATTGCGCCACTCTGTTGCAGCAGTGTCTGTTGGCATAATTGGCGGCGTTCCGATGCTTGACCTTTGCTACGAAGAAGATGTCACCGCAGATACGGATATGAACATTGTCTGTACGGGCGACGGCAATTTCGTTGAGGTTCAGGGCACAGCTGAAGGTGTTCCCTTCGATCGAAATCTGCTCAATCAACTTCTTGATTTAGGTACTGCAGGATGCGCTCAACTCGCACTACTTCAAGCAGCAGCACTCAAGTAAAAGACGTTCACAATTGCGCAAACTCATCATTGCTTCTCGAAACACTGGGAAGATAACTGAATTTCAACGCATGATGGCGCAGTACGCACCTGATGTACAAGTGATGAGCTTGCTTGATTTTTCAGA
>CAIVOW010000199.1 GCA_903907665.1 uncultured Actinomycetes bacterium
ACACGAAGTCCTCGGATAACCGTTCATTATTTGCAAGGGGAAGGCAAATAAAGAATCGTGCGCCCGGGGACTTCGCCTTTTTATTGGTAATTCCCAGTTCTCATTTTTGGTCATTGCATTATGGCTGAGGAGTTGCCCCGAATAACCTGAATAACCCGAAAAACCTGTGGCTTCTGAGAATCCTGCAGAATCCTGCAGAATCAGGAAAGTCAAAAGAGTAGTTGAAAGTCGGATTAATTCAGATTAATTCAGATTAATGAAGTTAGCTATAAATTAGATCACATTCAGAGCTAATTTAGAGTAATCCCGAAAGGTCATCTGGGACCGTCGTACTTCGAATAAATGCTGCGGGATCTGCAAGATCTTTTAACGTGGGTAGCAACGCAGAATCTTCCCAACGGTGATCGCGTACTTCAAGTCCAGTTTCGTCTTGGAGATTTCCAAGAGCAACTAACTCACTCCAGAAGTGGGCGCATTCGCGAGCTTTGCGTGGCGAGACTTCCAATCCAAGGAGTGAAGCGAAGAGTTGCTGAGATGGTGAATTTGTTGCCCTGCTGCGACGTTGCATCTCTTGAAGTGAAATTATTGAAGGTAAACGGTCTTGGGCTGCACTCACGACAACGTTATCGACCCAACCTTCAATGAGTGCAAGGGCCATCTCCAATTTTTCTAAAGCAGCAGCTTGTTGCGCTGTTTGTTCTGGCATAAACATGCCTTGGTTGATCGCAATATTTATTGATGCTGGATTATTGATATCCAATTCACCCGATGCCATTGCTTCCTCGGCTTGCTGTTGGATGCTTTCAATGTCAATGCGTATGCCTTTGCCGTATTGAGTCATACATTCTTGAATATATTGGCTCAGCCAGGGGGTATGGGCAAAGAGGCGAGCAGCAGCAGCTTCGCGAAGGGCAAGGAAATACGCTACTTCGCGCTCTTCGATATCAAGATCTTTCGCCCATTCCTTCACATTCTGTGGAATGAGGTGCGCCCCAGGCTTTGCGAAAAGAGGCAGTGAAACATCGTGTGAGCCAGTCACTTTTAGCGCAAGGCCACCAACAGATAGTCCAAGTTGAGTTGCAACTAGCGATCCCATAAATGCACGCATGAGCGGGTTTATGGCATCGACAGTAAATCCGCCCATAGGAAAACCTTGAGGAAGTCCCAAGTTCTCAGCAATTGCATCTCGGACTTCATTTGATGTCTCAGAATCCATACCTTCAGGAGTTGATCCACCCAAATCTTGTGTCATCTCAGTTAAAACAGTTCCAAGCGCACTTGCCATTCCTTCGGCGAGAGGTTCAACGATTTTTTGCCACCCGGCAAGTGAGTTATCTAACCATTCCCGGCGCGACCAAGCGCAATCAGTTTTTGATGAGGTAGCCGGAAAAGTTGTTGCGGTATCGAGCCAGTGTTCCGCGATTTCGAGCGCTTCATTCATCTGCGCTTGATCTTGTGCGCCCACAGGAATAACTTCGTGAGGGGCAAGAAAGCTCCGAGAACTTTCGCGCAGCGCATCAAGAGTAATTAGCTCCTGGCTTTTCTTTCCGCCAGCAGCGTTAAAAAAATCGCCTGGAACAAAACCAAAATTGCTCATGCTCCATCCTCTCTCATCTAACTCTCGAGAACTAACCAACTACAAAAAGCACACGCCGATAAATTCCGGCTGAAAAGTATTGAGAAACCCTTCACATATAGGAAGAACAATCGAGGTAACCTAAAACATTCCCGACAGGCAATTTCGACAGGCAATTTCTCAGGAGGCAGCGGCTAGACTCAATCCGTGCTTAACACCCATCCACTACACATGATGGCCCTCACCAGCGGCATTCATGCCAGCTCATCGGCCGTAGCAGCCCTGGCTTGGTGGATTGTGCCTATTTTGGCGGTTCTTGGAGCGATTGTTTACGTAGTTTGGGTTTCCAAGTTCAAACAGGGTTATGAGAACAATATGCATCGCTCAGTCAGCAAATTCAATGCTTTTCAGGAAAGTTTTAAAGATAACAAAACAGACCTAAAGTAGTGCCATGAGTTCATTTCAGTTTCCAGGCAATCCTTTCTCCCAAAATCCAGGTTCAGGCCTTCCACGCCGAAAGCTAGGTCCAGCAGGATTAACCGCTATCGTTTTTGCGATTCTGGTTATCATTTTTCTTTCGCTGAGCTCCTTCTACGCTGACTTGCTCTGGTTCCGATCTGTAGCTTTCACCTCAGTTTGGAAGACAACGCTTGTAACTAAAATCGAGCTCTTTATAATTTTTGGATTAGCTAGTTCACTCTTCATCACCGCTTTTGTGATATTCGCTTATCGAACTCGTCCAATTTATGCACCGACCGAGGTTGATAATCTTGAGCGTTATCGTGGACAAATAGAACCAATTCGTAAAACCGTCATTGCGGCTATCGCGATTGGAATCTTTTACTTCGCTGGAAGTTCCGGCAGTGGTTTATGGCAGACATGGCTCCAATTTAAGAATGCAACTCCTTTTGGAGTTAAAGATGCGCAATTTGGCAAAGATATTTCTTTCTACGCATTTAAGTTGCCGATGTATCAATCACTTCTTTCTTGGGGAATTTCCCTGGTCATATTGACTCTCCTTATTTCTGCAGGCGTTCATTATCTTTATGGGGGAATTCGTCCACAAGTTCGTGAAGATCGCACAACGGTTGCAGCTCGAGTTCAGCTTTCAGTTCTACTTGGCGCAATTGTTCTATTGAAGGCTGTGGCGTATTGGTTAGATCGATATAACTTGGCTTTGAAGCAAGGAAAGTTGATTACAGGTCTTGCATATTCAGATGTCAACGCC
>CAIVOW010000200.1 GCA_903907665.1 uncultured Actinomycetes bacterium
CAAAAGTAGGCACGTTCTATCCGAGTCAGGCAGAGCCAAAGAATTGGTGAGACCAGCGCCACCTAGTGAGGCAAATATTGATTGGGAGAGATCATCTAATCCGGCTGGCACGACGTAACTTTAGGCTAACTACCTCTCACTCATGCAATGCGGCTCAAGCCATGTGGTTCAAGCTATGTGGTTCAAGCCATGTGGGCGTGAGAAGGTGTCGGTCACCTATTTAAGGCCGATGTGTTGGCAAGATACGCGCGTGGCAAAAACCCCAGCAAAGAAGAGCGCCCCTGCAAAATCAGGCAAGGCCGTGAAAGTTGCACTTCCAAAGCCAGGGGAAAACCCAGGACGTATCGTCGATGTCGATGTCTCAACAGAGATGTCGGAATCCTTCTTGGAGTATGCCTACTCAGTTATTTACTCTCGCGCTCTACCTGATGCTCGCGATGGAATGAAACCTGTTCAGCGTCGAATTTTGCACCAGATGTCTGAAATGGGACTTCGCCCAGATAAAGGACATGTGAAGTGTGCCCGTGTTGCCGGTGAAGTGATGGGTAAATTGCATCCACACGGAGATGGCGCGATTTATGACGCGATGGTTCGCATGGCGCAACCTTTCTCCCAACGCCTGCCACTAGTAGATGGCCATGGAAATTTCGGATCACTAGATGCTGGCCCTGCCGCCATGCGTTACACAGAAGCTCGCCTAGCCCCCGCTGCGCTTGCACTCGTGAATGAGAGTGATGAAGACACCGTTAACTTTGGACCAAATTATGATGGCCAACTTCTTGAGCCACTGGTTTTGCCTGCTGCTTTTCCAAACCTGCTGGTAAATGGGGCAACGGGTATTGCAGTTGGTATGGCGACAAATATGGCGCCACATAACCTCGGCGAAGTAATTGCTGCAACCAAGCATTTGATTGAAAATCCAAAGGCAACGCTAAAGCAGCTCATGAAACATGTTCCCGGACCTGACTTTCCAACAGGTGGGCAAATTATTGGTCTAGAAGGTATCGAAGAAGCCTACGCAACAGGCCGCGGATCATTCAAAGTTCGCGCGACAGTTGCTATTGAAAAAGTTTCAAGCCGCAAGCAAGGCATTGTGATTACTGAACTGCCTTACAACATCGGGCCTGAGAAGATTGTGGACAAGATTGCCGCACTTGTTAAAGCAAAGAAGATTCAAGGAATCTCCGACATCATCGATCTGACCGATGGCCAACAGGGTACAAAAGTTGTCGTTGAAATTAAGCCAGCATATGAAGCCGAAGACGTTCTAGAGAAGTTATATGCCCTAACTCCTATGGAAGATGCCTTCTCAATTAACGCCGTTGCGCTCGTCAATGGCAAGCCACTGACCCTTGGTTTAAAAGAACTATTACAAGTGTTTATCGACCACCGCATTGAAGTTGTTCGCAGGCGCTCTGAATACCGCAAAGCGAAGGCTGAATCGCGTTTGAACTTAGTTGATGGACTTCTCAAGGCGATTGTTGATATCGATAAGGTCATCAAAATCATTCGCGGAAGTGATGACGCGGCTGAGGCAAAAGCATCGCTGATGAAGTTACTCAAACTCTCCGATGAGCAAGCCACCTACATTCTTGATATGCCACTTCGTAGATTGACCAAGATGAGCAAGCTTGAACTTGATACAGAGCAAAAAGAGCTCAAAGAGACGATTGCCTTCTTGAAGAAACTGCTTTCATCTGATGAGGCCATTAGGGCCCAAGTATCTGAGGAGCTCACGGCTACATCTAAAGCCTTTGCAACTCCTCGCCGTACCCGCCTTGGCTAATTCACTTCTTCACAGGTGACGATTGCGCAATCTTTACTTTCGGCTTTCCGCAATAAATACTATTCCGATAGCGAGTTTGAACTGCATGACCTCTATCGTCTTCGTGATCTGATATTGCTGTAATTACATACATTTTCCCCAATACACACTTCCACGCAGTATTTGCTTTTGCCTCGTTGGCCGCATCCGCCCATTTGTAATTTAATTTTTTTCCTTTAATCTCATCGAAACCTAGATATAGCCAGGACTGAACGCTCACGCAATGCCCGAGGCAGACTGTTCGTGCAGTTACATTAATCGTCCCCGGTATGTGTGACGAAAAATGTGGTTTTTGAGTCTCCCCAAAACAATCTCCTCCAAAGTTGCTTTTCCCAATTAATTGGTTATTACTTTTGCTTGAGCCAGGCTGAGAAACGGTCGAATTCGCTGCATTTGCTGTAACTTGCAAGATGAATGTTGTGGTAATAATTCCAATAAATACAAATAACTTCTTCACTTGTCTCCAATCAATTTTGATGATTGGAGTTTGACTAAATGCTTAGCAGTAAAAAATAAAAATCATATTTAATGTTGAGACACTGTATATTTTTCTACTCGAAGTTATCTCAGAGTCACTCGAGGTGACGTTGTTTTTCTTCGACCATCATTTCGATGTATCGATGAAAACCCCCCGGTTCCGGGGACTCGCCACAAAATTTGCGAAACTCATTGAAATCAATTTTTACATCCTCAAGGATTTTGGGAGGCGGTTGAAGAAATAAAAGGCATCCGTTTTCTTGAGAAATATTTAGTCCCTGATATGGGAGCCTCTTTCCCACCAGAAACAAACTGCGATTTTTTTCAGCCTCAGGAGTTAGTGGGATGAGGGTGCTATAGCCAAATAGAATCGCAAGTACATCTGCAAACTTTTTGAGGTTATGCTCGTAAGTGAGACGATAAAGAAATCTCGGTAATTTTTCGTAGTCGATTTTTCGAATAAAA
>CAIVOW010000201.1 GCA_903907665.1 uncultured Actinomycetes bacterium
ACCTCGTTAGCAGTGAGGCGCACTCGACCGGGCTATGCGACGTCTCCAAGTGTGCACTTACTTTACACGCTTGTTCTAGGGTTTTTTCTCCCCTTTTTTCACGCCCAAATTATCAATTTGCCCCTCGACTTTGGTGGTTGGGTAAGGATCTGGGCGGATATAGATGTACCCGGGGCGAACACATGGCGTTCCACATGCAACTGGCCCGGTTGAGACATACAACTGATAGCCCAATCTTGAGTTAAAGCTTTTAACCAGTCACTTACGGGTGGGGGGTCATTAAGATTCTATTGCCACGGCTAACAGGTTTTCTCCTCTAATCGCTTCTGCTTAAGTTGAATGGATAGTTGCTCTGATGGTTCTGGATAGTTCTTTCTCACGTATTTATTCATTTTAGGAAGTGGCAGATTGTGAATCCTGCAGAGCTTGCGCGGTGAAATATCCTGCGGGACCAACACCGAAGATTGCAATCTTATATTGAGGCACACCCCTAGGTTTCATGCTCACCAAGTTACTGAGTGAATATGTAAACCTCAACTAAAACTAATTCCAGGGTTGGGCTTCTTTAAGGTCTTCCCAGCTTGGAATTGGAGCCTGTAGAGGGTTATCAATCCAACAGAATTTTCCATTAATCGCATCGCTCTTTACATCTACAAGGTCTAAAACAAGTTTTGCTGCCTTATTTGGGTCATCTCCACCAGTCTGATCCACCCAATCCACCCAGGCGGTGTAACCCGCTCCAACTTCACCGAGGGCTGAAGATTTCTCCTTGATGTCTTTCCACATATCTGTCTTCACATCACCTGGATGAATAACGTTGGCCGTTACTCCAGAGCCAGCAATTTCAGAGGCAACGTGGCGGGTAAGTTGATTGAGAGCCACTTTAGCTGTGCCATATGCGCTATTAAGAGTTCCAGGAGGATGCAAGGAGGCAGCAGAGCTCAAACTAATAATTCGTCCCCATTTATTCTCCAACATGCCGGGAAGAAATTCGTGAATTAGATAGTAGGGGGAAATCGCATCAATCATGATTGTCTGTGCCCAGTCATTCATATTTGTTTTATGAATCAAATCCACTGGACCAAAAACTCCAGCTGCATTAACGAGCACCGTAACGGTCCCGTATTCAGCTTTTACTTTCTTAGCAAGGGCAATTACAGAATTGGGATCGCTTACATCGCAGGCCAGCGAATGAACCCCAGAGATATTTTCGCTCGTACCTGATCGCGAAATAGCAATCACGGTATAGCCCGAGTTAGCTAAAGAAATTGCAATTGATTGACCAATTCCCCTGCTAGCCCCCGTGATTAGTGCTAAACCTTTGTCAGACATTCAATTTTTTCCTAGAAAGGTTGACGGTAACGATTTACTACATCCTCTATAACTTCAATGCCGAGACCAGGTTTTCCTAGTGGAGGATAAACCCAGCCATCTTTATGTGTGAAAGGTTCGGTTATCAATTCATTCTGCATAGGGTTATCCAAAGGCTTAAATTCAAATAGTTTGAATGCCAAGTTTGAAAAACTTACGGCCAGCGAGGCTGCAGAAACGATGGCTGAAGACCATGCGTGAGCGTTAGCTTGACGCTTATGGGCGTGAACGCGTTCAGCCACTTTTACGAAGCCAGTAATACCTTCGGCGCGACCAGGATCGATTCCAAACACGTCGCATGTTCCGGTGGCGAGAATTGCATCGAAGCCATCGGTGTTCCACTCGCGCTCGCCATAGGCAATAAGGCACTTAGTCTTATCGCGCAGAGTGCGGTATCCCTCTGGATCCCAAGCTCCTAGTGGCTCTTCAATCCAATCTATGTTGTAATCATCAAACGCTTGTACGCGCTTTACTGCCGTGGCAACATCCCACTTGATTGCATATCCAAGGTCAATAATTAATTTCTTATCAGGACCAACTGCCTCGCGCATCTGCTTAACATATTCAACGTCGCGATCGTGTTCATAACCCAAGTGAGCATTTCCTCTTTTGCCAAATCCAACTTTTACGCCTTGTAGTCCGGTGCTCAACCAGCCTTGCGCTTGTTCCGCCATTTTAGGAATCGATGAATCATGGGCATGGCCAGAGGCGATAGCTGGCAACTTCTCGTGGACTGGTCCGCCAAGCAATTCAAGAACGCTAACCCCTAGCGCCTTACCTTTAATGTCCCACAATGCAATATCTATTGCAGAGAGTGCATACGATGCCAAACCTCCACGGTAGCCGTACCACCAGTAGCGCTCTTTAATTGCGCGCCAAATTGTGCCGTTGTTCATCGGATCTTGGCCGACGACAAATTCCGACAATCCGGAAATCAGGGCCGCTACTGCGCCGTTTGCCTCTTTGAATTGGGTAATGGATTCTCCCCAACCTACGATTCCTTCATCTGTAGTTATCTTTACTAGGCAGAGATAACGTTCAGCATTAAAGTCATTTGGCTCTGGGTATGCCACTGGAATTGGTTCGACTTTTACAATCTTCATAGAAACCCTTTCCATTCCTGGACTACAGATGTAGTGTATTTCCTGCATGGTATCGTTTCCATATCGTACTCCCCGCGCTAAAGAAAGGGAAGACCCAAATGAGTAAGTCAATTCCAATCCTAGATACCCATATGCACTTCTGGGATTTCAAACATCCTGAAATGAAGTGGGTGTGGCTGGCTCCTGACTTTATTCACCCTATTCTGGGAAATATTGATGCGATCAAGGCCGAAGCTTTTGTTATCGAAAATCTCTGGGCAGAAGCACGTTTTTCTGACATTAGCGGCTTCGTACATGTTCAAGCTGCGATTGGTTCGCCAAATCCGGTCACCGAAACTGTCTGGATAACTGAAATGGCCAAACGAAGTCCCGTACCGATTCGGCAAATTGGAGACTCACCATTGGGCGATAAATCCGCCCCTGCTCAACTCGCAAAACACATGGAATCACCAATATTTGCAGGAATTCGAGATTTTAACGCTGAAGTAATGCTTGCTAAAGGAGAGATTGATCCTCAGTTCGAAGAATCACTAAAGATTTTATCGAAGAACAATTTAGTCTTTGATCTTGATTGCGAATGGCAAAATATGGGAGCGGCCTTGGCGCTAGCTCGCAGACACCCAGATCTAAAGATTGTCTTAGAACACTTAGGCTTCCCGCGTAAGAGAGATGACGAATACTTCGCAAATTGGAAGAGGGGCATGAAAGAACTTGCCCAGGCTGCGAATGTTACGGTCAAGATTTCTGGACTTCCTATGACAGATCCACATTTCACCAAGGAGTCTCTACGCAAATGGTCTGAGGCTTGTGTCGAAATATTTACACCAGACCGTTGTGTACTGGGATCAAACTGGCCGGTGGATCGTCTCTACGTCTCCTACTCAGTCATTATTGATTTTATGCGTGACTATATTTCATCACTCAGTACCTCAGAGCAGACAGCTATTTCCAGCGGTAACGCAAAGATTCTCTACAACTTCTAGGGAGATTTTCATGACCGAGAAACAGAGTTTGATCGGTACAGTCGTCGTAACAGGCGCTGCCAGCGGAATTGGAAGGGCTGCAGCGCTACGCCTACGAGAAGATGGCATGCGAGTAATCGCTGTTGATATGAATCGAGCGAGCCTAGAAGAACTCGAGGGCGTGGAAATACTGGTAGCTGATCTCACCAACGCCGAAGATAGAGACCGGGTAGTAAGTGCAGGTACTGGGGCTCGCGCTCTTGTTAATGCGGCAGGACTAATTCGCTTAAAGCCACTTTTGGATTTCACAGTTCAGGATATTCGAGATATCTATGCCGTTAATGTTGAAGCTCCTTGGGATTTGGTAAGTCGTATCGGAAGAACAATGCCAAGTGGGTCAAGCATTGTTAATTTAAGTTCGGTATCAGCAAAACTCACGTCCACACAAGAGACTGCTGTCTATGCATCCTCCAAGAGTGCAATCTTGTCCATGACTCGATCTTTCGCCTATGCCTTTGGACCGAAGAACGTACGCGTCAACGCAATCTGTCCCGGAATAGTTGATACGCCAATGCAAGATAAGGTCTTAGAACGTCTTGCTGAGATAAGAGGTATCTCGGTGGAAGAAATCTCAACAAAGAGATTAGCCTCCGTCCCACTAGGAAGAACTTCTAGTCCATCCGAAATTGCTGGACTTATTTCATTTTTAATCTCTGATGAAGGATCATATTTCACCGGTCAGGCTCTGAGCCAAGACGGTGGAATCACCATGTAGTTTCTGACTACAGAAATGAGGAGAAATTGGGCGAGATAATTGGCTTCTTTCACGGAGGCATAACAGTGAGAGATTTAGATAAATCACTCGCTTTTTATCGAGATGGACTTGGGCTTGTCCAAAAATTTGATCGAATTCTGAACGGACCTTACTTAAAAGTTGTTCTTGATCTTAAATTTGACGTCATTCGAGCTGCATTCTTAGAGATTCCAAGCGGAGGATTTATCGAGCTACTGGAGTACCAAGGAATTGAGCGATACCCAGCCGCTTCACGACCATGCGACTTTGGTGGTGGTCATTTCTGTTTTTATGTTTCGAAAGTTGATGAACTAGCAGAGAAGATGTTCTCACTTGGCTACAAAGCACGGAGCGAGAGTTGC